>JAYTLK010000110.1:0-5579 GCA_043729515.1 Herminiimonas sp. | reverse complement strand
TTGAATTTCTGGATGGTGCCGGTGATGGGCCTGACCCAGGGCGCGCTGCAATTGATTCTTTCTCCCCTGTCTTTTCTGCTGAGCTGACCATCATGTATCCCGATCGTGTAGTTTCCGGCATGCGTCCGACCGGCGCCATGCATCTCGGCCATTATCACGGCGCCCTGAAAAACTGGATTCGTTTGCAGGCCGAATTGCCCTGTCTGTTTTTCGTCGCCGACTGGCACGCATTGACCACGCATTACGACGATCCGAGCATCATCGAGACCAGCACCTGGGACATGCTGGTCGACTGGCTTGCCGCTGGCGTCGATCCGTCGCAGTCGACCTTGTTCATTCAGTCGAAGGTGCCCGAGCATGCCGAGCTGCATCTGCTGCTGTCGATGGCAACGCCGCTCGGCTGGCTGGAGCGGGTGCCGACCTACAAGGACCAGCAGGAAAAGCTGGCCGACCGCGACCTGGCGACCTACGGTTTTCTCGGCTATCCCTTGTTGCAGGCAGCCGACGTGCTGATCTACCGCGCAAGCCAGGTGCCGGTGGGCGCCGATCAGGTGCCGCATGTGGAAATGATGCGCGAGATCGCCCGCCGCTTCAATCATCTTTACGGCAAGGAAAAAGGGTTCGAGGAAAAAGCCCGGGATGCGGTCAAGAAGCTGGGTGGCAAGCGCGCCAAGATCTACAACGAGTTGCGCACTGCGTACCAGGAACAAGGCAAGGAGGACGCCCTCGAGCAGGCCAAGGCCATGCTCGACGATGCGCAGAACCTGTCGATGATCGACCGCGAACGCTTGTTCGGTTATCTGGAGGGCAGCCGCAAGCTGATCCTGGTGGAGCCGCATTCGCGCTTGACGGAATCATCGCGCCTGCCGGGCCTGGATGGTCAGAAGATGTCCAAAAGCTATGGCAATGCGATCGCCCTGCGCGAAGACAAGGATTCCGTCACCAAGAAGATCCGCACCATGCCGACCGATCCGGCGCGGGTGCGGCGCACTGATCCCGGTGACCCTGAAAAATGCCCGGTCTGGCAATTGCATCAGGTCTATTCGGACGATGCGACCCGCGACTGGGTCAAGCGCGGTTGCACTACGGCCGGCATCGGCTGCCTGGAGTGCAAGCAGCCGATCATCGACGCGATCCTGAAAGAACAGGAGCCGATGCGCGAGCGGGCGCAGCTGTATCTCGATGATCCGTCGCTGGTGCGGGCGATCGTGGCCGACGGCTGCGACAAGGCGCGCAAGCTTGCCCAGGAAACCATGCGTGACGTGCGCGAAGCCATGGGCCTGAGTTACAGCTGATGACCGTTCCGCCGGCCGCACCGCATTCCACCGACATCGGTTTGCCATCGCAATGGGTGATGCGCTTTGCGGCGTTGGTTCCGGCCGGCGAGGTCCTGGACCTGGCTTGCGGCAGTGGTCGTCATGCCCGGCTTTTCGCCAGCCTCGGTCACCAGGTGCTGGCGGCCGACCGCGATCCTGCGGCGCTGGCACAAGTACAAGCTGCGGCGGCTGACGCCGGATTACCGGAGGCAGCCATCGTCACCCGGCAAGTCGATTTCGAAACGACGGCCTTTGGTGGTGATGGGAGCATCGATCTGCGCAATCGGCTGCAGCCGCAGTCGTTGGCAAACTCACCGGTGACGACGCTGACCAATGTGCCGACCAATTTGTCGGCCGATGCACCATCGACCCGGGCTTGTCATTGGCCATTCGGGGCCTTGCGCTTCGCCGCCATCGTGGTCACGAATTATCTGCACCGCCCGCTCTTGCCGTATCTGGCGTACAGCCTTGCGCCGGGCGGCGTTCTGATTTACGAAACTTTCGCCGTGGGTAACGGGGCCTTTGGCAAGCCATCCAATCCCGCCTTCCTGCTGCAGCCGGGCGAACTCCTGCACTTCGCGCTTGGTTGCACGCCGCCATTGCGCATCGTCGCCTTCGAGGACGGGCATGTGGTGCAACCCATGCCGGCGATGGTGCAACGTCTGTGCGCGGTCCGGCCTGCGGAGAGCTCCGGAAGCGTGCACGAGGCGACGCCATTTGCGCCCCAGAACCTGCGTCTCTGAGTCACTGCCGCAGGGGCGCCATCGCTACCGGCTTTTCGCAGATGGACGCGCGCGGCATGTCCAGAGCGCCGGGCGATCCGCTACAATCGTGCTTTTCGTCCAGACCGCGCAAACCATCATGATCCAGGGCAGCCTCGTAGCAATCGTCACTCCCATGCATGCCGACGGCAGCCTCGACCTGCCTGCATTGCGCAAGCTGATCGACTGGCATGTGGCGGAAGGCACCGATGGCGTCGTCATCGTCGGTACGACCGGTGAATCGCCGACGGTCTCGGTGGAAGAACATTGCGAACTGATTCGCGTCACGGTCGAGCATGCCGCAGGCCGCATTCCGGTGATCGCCGGCAGCGGTGGCAATTCGACTGCCGAGGCGATTCGCCTGACGCAGTTCGCCAAGGAAGTCGGCGCCGACGCGTCGCTGCAAGTGGTGCCGTACTACAACCGCCCGAACCAGGAAGGCATGTATCAGCACTTTCGCAAGATCGCCGAATCGGTTGATCTGCCGATCATCCTCTACAACGTGCCCGGACGGACGGTAGCCGACATGCACAATGACACGGTGCTGCGGCTCTCCGCCATTCCCAACATTGTCGGTATCAAGGATGCCACTGCGAACATCGGCCGCGCGACGGAATTGCTGAAGCTTGTCGACGCCTCGTTTGCCGTGTATTCCGGCGATGATCAGACGGCGATGGCCTTGATGTTTTGCGGCGGCAAGGGAAATATTTCCGTGACGGCAAATGTCGCTCCGCGTGCCATGCACGAACTCTGCGCGGCCGCCATGGCCGGTCGTGTTGCGGAAGCCATTGCCATCAACGATCGGCTGCTGCCGCTGCATGCGAAGCTGTTCTGCGAACCGAACCCGCTGCCGGTCAAGTGGGCGATGCAGCAAATGGGGCTGATCGGCCCCGGCATCCGGCTGCCGCTGGTGCCGCTTGCCAGCGAATTTCACGACACCGTCCGGCAGGCCCTGCGCGCGGCTGCTGTATTACAATAGCGCGCGACTGGCGGGCTGTCTCGCTCTCCGACACACCGCGTGGGAAGAGGCTGGGTCTGCGGCACGCATGCATGCGCCAGGCAGCGGCATTCACCTACGACAAGACTTTTTGGAAGAATTTTCACATGGCTCAACGCAGCATCGCTCGACGTGACATCCTGATGGCATTCGCATTGGTCGGCTTGACCGGCTGCAGCTCCGTAGGTGACTTGCTCGAAGGCCAGAAAGTCAATTACAAAAGCGCCGGCAAGGCGCCGACGCTCGAAGTGCCACCGGATCTGACCCAACTCCAGCGCGATAACCGGTACGCCATCCCCGACATCAACCGCAGCACTGCAACCGCGTCGAGTTTCAATCTGGAGCAGGGCGCCCGTCCTGCGAATGCCACGACGCCGACAGTCGTCGCTGCCAACAACATGCAAGACATGCGTATCGAGCGCGCCGGTGGCCAGCGGTGGTTGGTCGTCAAGCAGTCGCCCGAGGTGTTGTGGCCACAAATCAAGGATTTTTGGCAAGAGTCCGGCTTCCTGATCAATATCGACCTGCCGGCTGCCGGCGTGATGGAAACCGACTGGGCAGAGAATCGGGCCAAGATCCCGCAGGACTTCATTCGCAATACGCTTGGCAAGGTGCTCGACTCCATTTATTCGACCGGCGAGCGCGACAAGTTCCGCACCCGGCTCGAACGTGGATCGGATGGCACCACCGAAATCTATCTCAGCCATCGCGGCGCGCAGGAAGTCCTGACCGGTATCCAGAAGGACGGCAGCGTCTGGACCCCGCGGCCAGCCGACCCTGAGCTGGAAGCGGAGTTCCTGGCAAAAATGATGACGCGTCTGGGCGCCGACACGGCACGGGCGAAGGCGGTGATCGCGACAGCCGCAACGTCCGAACCAGCCAAGGCAAAGATCAACAAGACCACCGCCGGCAGCACGCTGGAAATTGCGGAAGGCTTCGACCGCGCGTGGCGCCGAGTCGGCCTGGGCCTTGATCGGGTCGGTTTTACGGTCGAAGACCGCGACCGCGTGCAGGGCGTGTACTTCGTGCGCTATGTTGACCAGAATGCCGATGCGAAGAACAAGGATGCCGGTGGCAGTTTCCTGTCGCGTCTCTTCAACAACTCCGACGACAAGAAGAATTCTGCCCAGCGCTACCGGATCGTGGTCAAGGCGACCGGCAACTCCAGTCTGGTCAGCGTGCAGGACAACCTTGGCAAGCCCGACACGTCGTCGACGGCAGACAAGATCCTCGCACTGTTGAGCGATCAGCTGAAGTAAGCAGAATCGCCTGGCGGCACCGATTGTCGCCGCCAGGCAGGACGCAGGCGAAAGGGCAGTTTTGAGATTTGCAAGTCTGGGCAGTGGCAGCGAAGGCAATGCCCTGCTGATTTCGTCGACCATCGGTGCAGCGCATACCACGGTCATGCTCGACTGCGGTTTCGGGGTTCGCGAAACCGAGCGTCGCCTGGCACGACTCGGACTGCTTCCCGCCGAGCTCGATGGCATCCTGGTCACCCACGAACACCAGGATCATGTCGGCGGCGTCTTCAAGTTTGCGCGTCGGCACGGTACACCGGTCTGGCTCACCCACGGTACCGCGCAGGCGGTCGGCGCCGACAGCCGTGGTGTAACGGTTCATTTCTGCCGCGACGCCGAGCCGGTGGTCATCGGTAACCTCGAGATCCTGCCTTACACCGTGCCGCACGACGCCCGTGAGCCGGTGCAGTTCGTCCTGGCGGACGGCACCGGCCGCCTTGGTGTTCTGACCGATGCCGGTCATGCGACGCCGCATCTGATTGCAGCGCTCGGCGGTTGCGACGCGCTCATGCTTGAATGTAATCACGACCGCGAAATGCTGCAGAACTCGGTCTATCCACCTTCCCTGAAACACCGGATCGGCGGCGATTACGGTCACCTGTCGAACCAGACCTCGGCGGAAATCCTTGGCGCCATCGATCGTGCGCGCCTCAAAACCGTGGTCGGCGCCCACCTAAGTGCGCAAAACAACACCCCCGAGCTGGTGCGTGCTGCGCTGGAGAAGGTAATCGACGCCACGCGCACGGCTGTCTTGATCGCCTGTCAGCAGGAAGGTTTTTCCTGGATCGACATTGCCGGTTGATCGCCGGGTCTCAGCTTAGCCATGACTATTTCTGGTCAAAACCCGGCCTGATGCCCAGGTTGTTCATCGAAGTTTTCCGCCGAATTTTTCCGATGCCGGGCTATTGCCGGATCTGTGCAATCAGGCAGGCAAGAACGGCACGATCGGAGCCGAGCGCCACATGGCCGACCCCCGTGAAACCGATGTTGATCGCGCCATCGACGATGGCGGAACTGGCTGGCACGATGATGTTGTCGTGATGAGAAAAGATCGACACGCGCGATGGCCCGGTGTCGGCTTGGGCCGCGTTAAGGGCATTCAGCCAGCTGCTGCAGGCGCTCGCCAACCCACGATGATCACCGTCATGCGCCTGTCTGTTTCGACACATCTGACGTGAATTCTCGCCCGGCCCGAAATGCGCCAGAA
>JAYTLK010000109.1:0-11321 GCA_043729515.1 Herminiimonas sp. | reverse complement strand
AGTTTCGTGGTCATGCCACCGGTGGACCTGTACGGCGACGGCATCCGGGGCGCGCATGGCGGCTCGGGTCTGTCGACACTCGGCGGCACCTTGCGCGTGGGTGAACTGCGTCCGGGTGGCGATGCGCCGCGCCATGCATTGAAGGTGGCCGTGTTCGCGCGTCAGGTGCTGTCGGCCTGCAGCACCCGAAGTGCCTGTTACCGTTGGCCGGCGACCAATGCCGATACCTATGCAGTCGGCTTCTATGGCAATTACAACGGCGGTGGCAGTGGCGCAATGCGCATGGGCGCGCTGCTGGCAATCCCGGCGGCGAAAGACATCGATGCGCTCGGCCTGGAAACCGAGCAAGGCAAGAAGCTGGCATGGACACTGCAGAATTACGGTGCCTATGTCGTCGACGACACCTATGCGCCTTCCTTCGGCATCGCCACCGAAAGTGGCCCTGACGGTTCCTGGCGCGAGCAGTTCAAGGCCGACTGGAAAGTCGATTTCGAGCAGCGCGCCAATGCAGCCACCGCCTGGTCGCGCGACATCAAGCGCCTGGTGCAGACCTTGGCCGTGGTCGACAACAATGCGCCGGATCGCATTGGCGGCGGCGGCGCGCCGCGCCAGCCACTGGCGCCTTCGCTGCAATGACCGGACCGTACAACGACAACGGCCTGGTCCGCGCACGGCAAACGGCGCGCCTAGCTTGAGCGAGTGTCCGCATGAAAGAGCGCTGGTCGCGCTTGCAGCGACCGGCGCTTTCCCCGATTCCGTCGTCAGCCGAACTCAGCGCGTCTTGCGCTGGAATTCAGCCGTCTTGCGCCAGACCGGATAGCTGGTGCCCTGCGCAATCGTGAGACCAGCCTCGAACAACAGGCGAGCGTCTTCCACCGCACCGGACAAATCCCAATCCGCCCGCACCACGTCATCGACCTTGTGATACGCATGGTCGACATATTCCTTGCTGCGCTCCACACCATAGCCCGCCGGCTTGCCGATGAAGCTGCTGGCCGACTTCGCGTAGATGCCTGGAATACCCGCCTTGGCGAACTCGAACTGGTCGGCGCGGTAGAAACCGCCATGTTCCGGGAATTGTTCCGGCACCACGCGTCGGTTCTGGCGCGCAGCCACTGCAGTGACGATGTCGTCGACCGAGGATTTGCCGGCGCCGGTGATGGCCACATCGCTCGTTCGACCATACGGATTGATGCCGTCGATGTTGATGTCGACCAGCGTCTTGGCGATCGGATAAAGCGGATGCCGGGCGTAGTATTGCGCTCCCAGCAGGCCCTGTTCCTCCGACGTAGTGGCGAGAAAGACGATGGTGCGTTTTGGTGCGACCGGTAACGCCTTGTAGGCTTTCGCGATTTCGAGAAGGGTAGCGACGCCCGAGGCATTGTCGAGCGCGCCGTGATAGATCTGCCTGGTACGCCCGCCCGGCAGACTGGTGTCGATGCCCAGATGATCCCAGTGCGCCGAATAGATCACGACCTCGTTCTTCAACATCGGGTCGCTGCCTTCGATCCTGGCGACGACATTGTCGGAGTCGAGATTGCGCAGCGCATTCTTGACGACGAAGCTGGCACTGGCCGGCATCGCGACAGGCTTGAAGTCACGCGACAAGGCCTTCGCTTTTTCTGCCTGAAAATCCATGCCGGCGGCGGCGAACAGTTCTTTTGCACGATCGGTCGTGATCCACGACGGCACTGGCGGGAAAGCCGGATTGACGCCGTCGCTGCGGATGAAGAAATTTTCGCGCGACCAGCTGTTGCGCACCACCTCATAGGGATAGGCAGCCGGTTTTGTCTCATGGACGATGATCGCCGCCGCCGCGCCCAGCCTGGCTGCCATTTCGTATTTGTAGGTCCAGCGGCCGTAATAGGTCATGGCGCTGCCGCCGAACATCGCCGGATCGAGTTGGGCAGGGTCGGCGGGGTCCGGGATCGGTGGATCGTTGATCAGCATGACGATCGTCTTGCCGCGCACATCGACGCCCTTGTAGTCATCCCACCGATATTCCGGCGCCGTGACGCCGTATCCGACGAACACCAGCTGCGACCGGTCGACTGCCACGCTTGGCTTGGCCAGCGCGGAAAACGCGACGAAATCATCCAGCGGACGCAGCGGAATCGATTTGCCTTTCACCTCGAAGGCGAGCGTCGCCGTCGTGCGGCTGCCCATCATCGGCACGTGCTGGACATAGGTGCCGTCAGGATTGCCGGGCGCCAGGCCCAGCTGCCGAAATTGCCGGGTGAGGTAGTCAACCGTCAGGGCTTCGCCCTTGCCTCCCGGCGCCCGGCCTTCGAATGCATCGGAGGCGAGGACATCGATATGCGACAGCAGGCCAGGGCTGCTGATGACGTTGGCGGCGGTGTCGATCGCGGCCGACGAGACCATGGCAGTTGCAACGCCGACCGTCGACGCTGCGGCCGGCGCGTTGGTCGCCGAGACCGGCGCATTGCCGCAACCGCCCAGCGACAGCGCCGACAGGCAACATGCACCGAGCAACATGGCGCGGGGCAGATGCGCATGCTGCCGGTGGCTGCTGCAGGCAAATGCGTGTCGGGTGCGTTGTTCTGACAGAAAAAATTTCATGGCGATACTCTCGGCAACATGGGAAGAAGACGACGCGGGGGCATCGCTGCAGAAAAATCAGTCTCGTTTGGAGCGGGTCACGCTCCGGCACCGGTCCACGCACATTCGGCCGATGTGGCCGATGTGACCGAAGTTTGCCACAGACCGGAACCTGTCCTGCAATGGCAGCCAGACAATCCAATATTGGATTGCGCACATACGGGATGCGGTCTGGCTTGCTATGATCGCGGCGGGCCCGGACCCGCAACACGGCGTTGCGTTGCGTTGCCGGGTCTGTTCATGAGGAGTTTTTCCCTGTGTCGACGGTAACCCGCCCGTACCCATTACTGCGCCCGGCGCTTGGCATCTTGCTGTGCGCCGCCAGCGCAAGCGCACAGGCCGCCTACAAGGTCGACATCGACGCGCCGCGCAACATCAAGAAACTGCTGACGGAATTTCTGGATCTGGAACGCTACAAGGACCGCGCCGATCTCGACGCCGGCCAGCTCGAGTTCATGATCACCACCCTGCCAGAACAGGTCGCCAAGCTGACATCGACGGAAGGATACTTCACGCCGAAAACCACGGTTCGGGTCGAGCGGCCGGACGGCAGCGCGACGATGGTCGGCACAGTCGGCACCGCCAGCAAGGCCGCGACGCCGATCGTGCACGTGACGGTCGATCCCGGCAAGCGCACCACCATCGAGAAGCTCGACCTGACGATCGACGGTCCGGCCACGACCGAAGCGCCGCAACAGGTCGGCGCGGTACGCGCGGCCTGGACGCTGCCGGTCGGCGCGCCGTTCACACAGGATGACTGGGCCGCCGGCAAGCAGGCCAGCCTGAACGCATTGCGTGCCCGGCGCTATGCAGCGGGTGAATTGCGCCTGGCCAAGGCATCGATCAATCCGGAATTGTCCCAGGCATCGCTGGAGGCGCATTACGACAGCGGGCCGACCTTCACCTTGGGGCCACTCGCCGTCGACGGCGCACGCCGCTATCCCGAGCAAATCATTCGCAACATCAATCCATTGCGCGAAGGCGAGGTCTACACCGAAGACCGGTTGCTGGAGCTGCAACGGGCGATCCAGCGGACACCGTATTTCAGCAACGCCGCCGTCGATATCGCCAGGGTCCGGGAGAATCCGTTGCTGGCCCCGGTCACGGCGCGGGTCTCCGAATTCCCGACCCAGCAGATTCGCGGCGGCGCCGGCTACACCACCGACACCGGGGCGCATGTCGACGGCGTGTATTCGCACAATGACGTCTTCGGCAAGGCCTGGGTATTCGAAAGCCAGTTGCGCATCGAGCAGCGGCGCCAGGTCGGCTCGCTCGACTTGTCGATGCCACCCGGCGTCGGCGCATGGGTCAACAATGGCCATGTGTCGTTCGAGCGCACCACGCTGCAGGGCGTGGACCTGCGCAGCCGGCGTGCTGGCGTGCGACGCGGTCGCAAGACCGAAAACAATGATTTTTCCTATACCCTCGAGTATTACAGCGATCAGCTGCGCCAGGTCGACGGCGCCATCCTGCCGCCGGACACGGTGGTACGACCCGGCGCGCACCAGGCAATCGTCGCCGGTGTCGCCTGGACGCACCGCCGCCTGGACAATCTGCAGTTCCCGCGGCAGGGACATGTCGTCTCGGTGGAACTCGGCGTGGCCGCCAAGGGTCTCCTGACCGACCAGACGTTCCTGCGCGCCTTCACCCGTGGCCAGCAGTATTTCCCGATCGCCAGGCGCGACCTGGTGCTGTTGCGGGCCGAATTGGGCGCGATCGCTTCCAAGGGGGGCAATTCATCCATTCCCGCGTCCTTGTTGTACCGCGCCGGTGGTACCGATTCGGTGCGTGGTTACAGCTATCAGAGCATCGGCAACGATGTGAACGGCACGGTGTATCCGACCCGATATCTCGCCACCGGCAGTGCCGAATACCAGCACTGGTTCAACGAGACCTGGGGCGCGGCAGCGTTCTACGATGTTGGCACGGCCACCGACACCTGGCGTGACAAGCGGTTCTTCCAGGCAGTTGGCGGCGGCGCGCGCTGGCATAGCCCGGTCGGGACCATCAATGCCGACCTCGGGTATGGCATCCAGCGGCGTCAGATCCGCCCGCATCTGTCGCTCGGCGTTGCGTTCTGATGTTTCACATCCGATTGATGATCGATCATTGCCAATGAGTTCAGTACCATCTTCAACCTCGTCGCCAGCTTCGGCAGCACCGCCGCCGGCGCGCCCGCCTGATCGCAAGCGCCGCCGGCATTGGCTGACCAGCCTTGCCGTGCTGTTGATCCTGCCGCTGCTGATCGGTGCCGGCGTCCTGCTGGCTGGCGCCAGTACCGAATCCGGGGCACGCACGCTCTGGTCGCTTGCAACCCGTTTCTTGCCAGGCAAGCTGACCGGCACCGTGGTCGCCGGCACGCTGGCCGATGGCCTGAGCCTGCGCGACATCACTTACGTCGATGCGCAGCGTCGGATTCGCATCGACCGCCTGGTCGGGCGCTGGCACTTGTCTTTGTCGCCCCGCATGCTCGACATCGCGTTCCTGGAGATCGGCAAGGTGGATGCAACGATCCAGCCGTCGGAATCTTCACCGCTGGTGATGCCGCAGGAGATCGTCCTTCCCTTGGCCATCGACCTGCACCGGGCCACCATTGCCGAGCTGGCACTGCATGATCCGAAAGACGCTGCGATCGTCAGCAATTACCGCGACATTCGCCTGTCGGCCGGGTCCGACCGGGTGCATCACCGGTTGAACCTGGAAAATGCCGTCACGCCGTTCGGCACCGCGCGCGCCGCCCTGCGCCTGGACGGCAAGGCGCCTTTTGCAATCGACGGCAATGCCGGCCTGGCAACCGCCTTCCAGGGGCAGCAATATACGCTCGACGCCACCCTGGCCGGCAACCTGCGCACACCGGCGCTGCGCCTGCGGGCCGCCGGCGGCAAGCTTACCGGCAGCGCTGCCATCGATGCCACCCCATTCGACCCGATACCGTTCCAGCGGGCCAGCATCGACATCGTTCATCTCGATCCGAAGGTCTACAGCCCCGGTGCGCCACATGCCGACCTGTCGGTGAAAGCCACGCTGGTGCCGGTGTCCGGGCCGGAATTACAGTCGGCGCCCGACTCCACCGTTGCCAAGGCCGGCACGGCGGCCGCGCCTGATTACGGCAAGGTCATCGTCAGCGGACCGATTCGCCTGACCAACGCCCTGCCCGGCTTGCTGGACCGTGACCTGCTGCCGCTGAGTTCAGCCAGCGCCGATGTCATCCTGTCGGCGCAGCGCCAGCAATTGTCGGCACTCGATCTTGTCCTGCCGGGCGGCGCGCACGTTACCGGCAGTGGTGAATTGCAGGCCGGCGCCGCAGGCGGCCAGTTCAAGCTGCAGGTGGCGGAGCTCGATTTGCGGGCGCTGTATTCCAGCCTGCAGGGCACGCGCTTGAGCGGACCTGTCACGCTGGGCCTGGCCAATGGCAACCAGGACATCCAGGCCGACCTGCGCTCGAAAACCGTGTCGATCGCTGCCGACGCTCGTATCGATGCGCGCCAGATCCTGCTGCGCTCGGCCCGGCTAGAGATGCAGGGTTCACAACTGGCGGCCAGCGGCACGCTGGGACGCGACGCCGCCGCGAAGTTTTCCATGAAGGTGGCGTTGAAGGATGTCGACCCGGCGGTGGTGATGGCGCAGTTGCCGTACAAGGCGGGTCAGGCTGCAGCAACGATGCCTGTAACCGCAACGGACAAAACGTCACTGGCGGGTTCGACCAGAAAATCCGGCGCTGTTCAGAGTGCACATGCAGCGACCCTTGCCAGGACGCCAGCCACCCGCAAAAGAGCAGCGGTCGCGCGAGCCACGCCAGTGGTCCATGGGCGCATCAATCTCGACCTGGATGCCGATGGCGCGTTGCAGCCGGATCTGGCCGCACGCGTGCGCTTCACGGTGCACGACAGCACCTACGACCAGTTGCCGATGACCGGCGCCGGCAAACTGCAGGTGTCGGGCAAGCGGCTGGTGTCAAGCGATGCAACCCTGTCGGTAGCGGGCAATGATGTCGCCATCAAGGGCGGATTCGGCGCTGCCGGTGACCGGCTCGATTTCCGCATCGCCGCGCCGGCGCTGGCGCGACTAGGCTTCGGTCTGGCCGGTTTGCTCGAAGCCAGTGGCAAACTGGCCGGCACGCTCACCCATCCGGTGGTCGACGCCACCTACAAGGCGCGGGGCCTGGTGATCGGTGATCACCGCCTGGCGCAGTTGGCCGGTGAAGCCCATGTCGACGGCATCCCCGGTGAAAACCCGGCCGCCCGGCTGCTGGTGACGATTGCCGCCCAGGGCGTGCATGCCGGGCCGGCCGACCTGGCGCAATTCGATGCCAGGATCGACGGCACCTATGCCCGCCACACGATCGACGTGACTTCCTCCGGCAAGCTGTCCGGCCAGCCATTGCAGCTGACCGTGGCAGCCCAGGGCGCCGTCAAGGCGCTGCCCGCCGGTTATGCATGGGACGGCGTGGTGCGCACGCTGGATAACCGCGGCGTGCCGCGGGTTGCCATCGGCAACCCGCTGACCGTGTCGGCCGCGCCCGGGCGAATCACCCTGGGTGCGACCCACCTGACCCTCGGCCCGGCCGACATCGACCTGAAGGGCCTGCAATACCGGCCGGGTGCCATCATCTCCGAAGGATCCTTCGCTGCACTGCGCTTGACGGATGTCTTCGAACTGCAGCGCAAGTTCACGGGCGCGGCGCCGCCGATCAAGACCAGCCTGGCCCTGGACGGCAACTGGAAATTCAGCCTGACCGATACTGCCACCGGTTTCGTGCAACTCGAACGCCGCAGTGGCGACCTGATCGCCAGCACTCCCTATGGTGAAAGCAGCCTCGGCCTGACTGCGCTGCGAATCCGGGCCGATCTGCAAGGCATGCGGATGGCAGTGACGTCCCGCATCGACGCCACGCGCATCGGCAGCCTGGCGGCGCAGGGCAACATCGGCCTGGTGCGCGCCGATGGCGGTCTGACGGTCAACGAAACGTCGAGCCTGTCGGGAACGTTGACGGGCGCCATGCCGCAACTGCGCAACCTGGCGGCACTGACCGGCCCGCAGATCGCGCTCGACGGCAAGGTCGATCTGAAACTGGCAGCCACCGGCACCGTCGGCGCACCAAAATTCTCCGGCAACGTCAATGGCGACGGGCTGGCGCTGACCTTGTTCGATCAGGGCGTGCGCTTGAAGGATGGCATCGCCCGGATCGTGCTGGACAATAATTATGTCGAACTGAAGGAAGTGGTGTTCCATGGTGGCGCCGGCACCCTGCGCGCCACCGGCCGCATCCCGCTCGCCCCGGGCGGACAGAATCTGACCGCCCTGATCGTGGCCGACCGACTCGATCTCCTGAGCGATCCGGCACGCCAGTTGCGCTTGTCCGGACAGGCCAACATGGCCAACGTCAGCCAGCAGTTGCAAATCACCGGCCGCTTTACGGTCGACCGCGCCCTGTTCAGCCTGCCTGACAAGGCGGCGCCGAAACTGGGCGACGACGTCATCATCGTGCATCAGGGCGCGACGCCGTCGACCAAGCTGGCGGGTGTGTCGGCGGGCAAGGCAGCGCCGGCAAACGGACTCCAGGCAACACCTGCGACCGGCCGCATCGACACCAGGAATGCCGACAAGACTGGAACCACGCTTGCCGGCAGGAGCGATGCTGCCGGTGGCAAGGTCGGAGCCAAGCCGGAGCCGGAGCCGGCATCAGCCGCCGGCATCCCCGGCGCAACCGGCATTGCCGGGTTGCTGCCACCGCGCGTGAATGTCACCATCGATCTGGGCAACAGCTTCCGTTTCAAGGGTGCCGGCGCCGACTTGTTCCTGGCAGGCGCGCTGGACGTGCGCAGCGGGCCGAAACTGGCGCCCCAGGCCATCGGCACCATTCGCGTGGTGTCCGGTACCTTCGAATCGTTCGGCGCGAAGCTGGCGATCGAGCGTGGTCTGATTTCCTTTCAAGGGCCGTTCGACAATCCTGGAATCAACATCCTGGCGATGCGGCGCAACCAGAGCGTGCCGGCCGGCGTGCAGGTCACCGGCAACGTGCGCGTGCCGCGGGTGGAACTCGTGTCGGAGCCAAACCTGGCCGAGGAAGAGAAATTATCCTGGCTCGTGTTCGGCCATGCCGGCAGCAGCACCGGCGGCGCCGGGACCGGACAAGCGCAAGGAGCGGTCCAGAGCGCGGCGCTGGGGTTGCTCAACAAGTTCGGCGGCAAGAGCATCGCCAGCCGCGTCGGCCTGGATCAGTTGTCGATCGGCTCCAGCGAATACGGCAAGACCGGCGCGCAGGTGGTCAGTCTGGGCAAGGAAATTTCGAACAAGCTCTTCGTCGGCTATGAGCAAGGGCTGGCAGGCGCGTCCAGCGTCGTCAAGCTGACCTACGAACTGACGCAGAACTGGTCGCTGGTGGCACGCGGTGGCGCTGTCGCCGGCGTCGATGTGTTCTACAGCCGCCGCTTCGACAAGCTGTTCGGCAAGGCACCGCCGGTCGTGGTCGTCCCCAAGACCAGCGAGAGCGTGCCGCTGGTGACACCTGGCATGCCAACCGCGCCAGTAACCCGTTAGGGGACCGGTAACCACCGCGAAAGCAGGGTTCAGGGCGACTCTGCCGGTTGTCCGACGCCGATGTCGGAAGCCGCCGCTGGCGAGGCGCGTTCGGCGCCGGTACGATCATCACTCACCGCACGGAAAATTCGTCATGCAGCCTTCCACCCTGCCGACCCGATTATGGATCGTCCGCCATGGCCAAAGCGCCGGCAACGTGGCGCGAGATGCCGCCGAGCTGGCACGTTCGGCCGTGATCGACATCGCCGAACGCGACGTCGACGTGCCATTGTCGTCGCTTGGACGGCAGCAATCGGAAGCACTTGGACACTGGCTGCGCGGCCTGCCGGAAGCCGACCGACCGAACGTGATCCTGTGCTCGCCGTATGTGCGGGCGATCTCGACGGCCGAGATCATGCTGCAGGCAGCAGGCATTTCCAAGGACAGCGTGTATTTCGCGCTCGACGAACGCCTGCGGGAAAAAGAATTCGGCATTCTCGACCGGCTGACCCGCTTTGGCATCCAGCAGAAATATCCGGAGCTCGACACCCAGCGCCAGCATGTGGGCAAGTTCTATTTTCGCCCGCCCGGTGGCGAGAGCTGGTGCGACGTGATCCTGCGCCTGCGCGGCGTGGCCGATCGGCTCGATCGCGATTATCCGCAACAGCGGGTGCTGATCGTGGCGCATCAGGTGATCGTCAACTGTTTTCGATACCTGTTGGAAGACATGACGGAGCAGCAGATTCTGGACACCGATCGGGTCGGCGACGTGCCGAATTGTTCCGTGACCTCCTACCGCTTCGATCCGCATGCCGGGGTGGCCGGCATGCTGGTGCTCGACGAAGCCTGCGTGGTGCAGCCGCTGGTCGACGACGGCGCGCCGATCACGTCCCGGCCGGATCGCAGTACTGCAGCGAAACCATGATGCGCGACCAGGCAGCCGCTGCCATCAGCGTCAACGATGCCCTGCTGCGCAGTTGGCCACTGCCCACGCCACCGGCAGACGGCGACAAGGAATGCAAGGGTCGTATTTTGCTCGTCGGCGGCTCACCCGAAATGCCGGGGGCGATCCTGCTGGCGGCGACCGCCGCTCTCCATGCCGGCGCCGGCAAGCTGACCGTGGCGACTGCGGCCAGCGTGGCGCAACTGATTGCTGCGCGGATGCCCGAAGCACGGGTGATTGCTCTGCCTGAAGACAACCGGCGGCGCCTGCAGCCGAATGCATTGCAGGACAGCCTGGCAGCGCAAGCCGATCGCTACGACGCGGTCGTGATCGGCCCTGGCATGCAGGCCGACGCGATGCTGCTGGAGGACATTGCAGCGCTGCTGCCGCTTTTCGTTCACGCCGGCGTGCTGCTCGACGCCTGCGCGATGGATGTGGTGCGCCAGCCGGGATGGCGCAATCGCGCGCCCGATGCCGGTCCGCCGGTGCTGCTGACGCCCCATGCCGGCGAAATGGCCCATCTGACCGGGCACGACAAGAAAGCGATCCAGGCCGCGCCGCAGGGAGCGGTGGCGCAGGCGAGCCGCGACTGGCAGGCGGTAGTCGCCCTCAAGGGCGCCTGCACGATGGTTGCCATGCCCGATGGACAGAGCTGGGAACATCGTGGCGGCAACAGCGGCTTGGGCGTGTCCGGTTCCGGCGACACGCTGGCAGGCATCATCGGCGGCCTGATCGCACGAGGCGCGCCGCTGCAGCAGGCCGCAGTCTGGGGCGTGGCGCTGCATGCGCGAGCCGGTGTCGCTCTCGCCGAAAGATCCGGGCCGATCGGGTATCTGGCCCGGGACTTGTCAGCCGAAGTGCCGCGCCTGATGCACCGCCTTGCATCGGAATAAATTCGGCGGCCTTGCAGGCGTGTTGCATCACGTCTGCTGCCGCATTCGCTGGCCCGGGTTCGGCGCGGTCTGATAAACTCAGGCCCGAAAATTGAGAATTAAAACAACGCACGAGGCTTGACATGACTCCAACTCCCCGCACCACCTGCCTCCGGCTCCAGGTTGCCACCGTTCTGTATCGCTTCATCGAAGACAAGGTGTTGCCCGGCACCGGTATCGACAGCGCCCGTTTCTGGGCCGGCTTCGACGCCATCGTCCATGACCTGACGCCGAAGAACGCGGCTCTGCTGGCCGAGCGCGACCGGCTGCAAAGCGCGCTCGATGCCTGGCACAAGGCAAATCCTGGT
>JAYTLK010000108.1:0-2949 GCA_043729515.1 Herminiimonas sp. | reverse complement strand
GCATTGAAGGCGCTTGGCCCGCGCCTGACGCCTGCACAACGGACCTCGATCGGCATCCTGGAAAACTATGCCGGCTGGCGCACCGGAGCCCGCACCAACGGGGACATGTTCGACAACGTCGTGCAGGAACAAACGACCCGGGAAACGCAGATGACGCTGGCCCGCAGGCCGAGTTTTTTGTTGATCAAGCCGATGCTCGACGATCTGGACACGGTGGTGCCGTCAGGTGCCAGTGAAATGGGGTTGCCACGGACGATCGAAGAACGCACGGCCCTGACGGCGCTAGTTGCCGCAGCGCACGAACAAGTGGAAACGCTCAAGAATCGCGCAGTCGATGATGCAGTGGCCGGGCAACGCCTCTGTCCGCTGACGCTCGAAACAGAATTGTTCGCCGGGTTCTTGAACGAAAATCGGACACTGCTCGAACACATCATCGACAACAGCAACAGTCTCGCCACAAAGGGAACTCTGGAAAAAGACCTTGCCACGCTGGCGGACAATTACTTGAAAGGGTGTGGCCTCCACCTGCCTGGTCTGGAGCCGGAGGACATTCCACAAGAGCTGGCCGGCGATCTCACTGGCGCGCCAGTGATCGTTGAAATCATCGACGGTTATGACGAGCCCGGCCATGAACTGCTGGGGAACGAGGAAAGCGGCTGCTGCCTGATCACGCTCTCCCGCCGAGGCCTCACAGCGGTAGCGCACGCGCCGGACTACATGTTCCATTCCGAGTTCGGCCTGACCGAAGATTTTGCGCGGTGCGCGCCGAATGAACGTGCGGCGTCAATGTATTTGCAGCACCTCTTCTTCGAACTGGCGCAAATCGAGCAAGTAGCAACGTTGGGTGAGCTAACGGACAATGAAACGATTCTCGAGCATCGGCCGGCCATGCACACGCTGATGGAGAATCATTACGAAGGCAGCATGCAATTGGGCGATGATTGCGAAGACAATACCTCCACCCAGCGTGGCAACAGCCTGTCGAGCCTGGCTCGCATGCGGCATTTCGTGGGTATGCATGACCAGGACAACGGTACTCCCCTGCTGACCGATCCGGCGTTGAACAAATGGGTCAAGGGCACCGAATTCAGCAACGACACCGCCTGCCTGACCACGCCGGTGCGCCGTATCGAACGCGCGCAGATCACTGCCGTCAGTGATGCACTGCGGGCCACCGGGGTATTCACCACACTGCCGGCCGAGCCTGGCAATCGGTTCAGTTGACATCGGCCGCTGCAGCGCGGTTGACGGCGTCACGCCGCGCATCGCGCCACCAGCCCCATTTGTTGAAATACCGGACCGCCGATCGCGCATGGCAGCGCATGAGATGCAGATTGCGGTAGGAACCCCTGGCATACTCGTGCGTGATCGTCGCATGCGGAAAATACATGGTGCGTGCAACGGTGCCGATACGCCGGCTCAGATCCACATCTTCGAAATACATGAAGTAGCCGGGATCGAATGCGCCGACCTGCCGTACCATTGCCAGACGCAGCAGCATGAAGCAGCCGGACAGCACCGGCACATCGCGCACCCGGTCATAACCGGCGCCGCGCAGTTCGTATCGCGCCAGGCGCCCGCCAAGCCGGTGCAGCGGCGGACAAAAACGCCGCAACAGCAAATCGATCGGATGCGGCAGGAGCTTGCACAGATGCTGCGGGCTGCCATCCGGATATTGCACCCGTGGCGCCAGCAAGCCGACATCGGGATGACGCTCCATGAACGCCACCATCTCCGGCAGCACATCGCTGGAAAATCGAACGTCCGGATTGATCACCGCATGGTACGCACCACGGGCCTCGATACCCGCCTCGATGGCCACGTTGTGCGCTGCGCCGTAACCCGGGTTGTGGGGAAGATGCAGATAGCGGGCGTGGAACCGGTGAGCGACATCGGCCAACGTCGCCGTGCGCGAATTGTCGATCAGCCAGCAGTCGATCGGCAGGCCGCCACGGGCAACGCTGTCGAGCACGCCTGCAATTTGCGCCGGGTGATTGTGATAAGCGACAACCGACACGCTGAGCTTCACGCTCAATGCGCTTTCTTGGGACTGCGCAAATGGAAGAACGCCATGTGGGTGAACCAGGTATCTTCCCAGCCGTGGCAGTTGGGATGGGCTTCGGCCAGCAGCCGCGGCCGGCCATTGCCACGGCTTTCCGGCCGGCCGATCGAGATGTCGTGAAACCAGACGTCGACCTGCGCGAACCAGCGCCGGAAATCTGCCAGCACCAGTTCCAGGTCGACGCTGCCGAAGGCCACATCGCAGCTGCTGTTCGTGCCTGGCGCATCCCAGCGATTCTCCAGCCAGCGCGCCTGCAGTCGGTCCAGGTGGTGGATGTCGAGCAGGAAGGATTCGTTCATTACCACCGGCCCGGTACGGCAATACGGATAGTGCTTCCCGAAAAAGAATTGCAGGGTAGCGCAGCCATCGGGTTTCAGAATGCGCAGGATGTCGGCCATGATCCTGGACCGGGTTTCATGCACACACACATGTTGCAGCGAAATCGTGCAGTAGACGAAGTCGTAGGCGCCCGACGGCGCCTCGCCGCAGTCGGCGCCGGTGGTTGGATAGATCGTCGCGCCCGGACTGCGCAGCCGTGCCGCTTCCACCATGCGCGCGGAAATATCCGCACCATCGCAGCGCTTCAGCAGACGCGACATGCGCCGGATCATGCGGCCTTCACCACAGCCGACATCGAAGCCGATCGCCTCTTGCGGCTGGCTCAGTACCGGCCTGCGCAAGTCGCCATACAGATGCAGCAAGTGCGTCTCGTACGGAAAATTCTCATGGAAGTCGTAGTTCCCGACGAGCTCCTCCAGCGCATGGCGCGGATCGTCATAGAAGCCCTTTTGCATGCGGGCGTACTGCACGAGATCGTTATCCATTTTTATGCGTGTCTGCCATTCATGGGGTGCATGCTCGGAGCAAGCGATGCAACGATGGAGACG
>JAYTLK010000107.1:0-49997 GCA_043729515.1 Herminiimonas sp. | reverse complement strand
GCAAGATCGTGCGCTGGTAGGCGCGATATCCAACTAACCCGAATCTTCAAGGCACACTGCACGCATGGCGACCCGACTTCCTCCCGTACACGCACTGTCCGCATTCGAGGCGGCCGCGCGGCTGTCGTCGTTCGCATTGGCTGCCGAAGAGTTGTGCATCACGCCATCTGCGCTGTCGCATCGCATCCGCCTGCTGGAAGATTTCGTGGGGGAGCGCCTGTTCTTGCGGGACAATCGCAGCATCAGCCTGTCGGAATTCGGCCGCCGGTATCTGGAGGTGGTGCGGGGCGCCTTGCGCACGCTGACTGATTTTCCGATGCCCCATCGCAGCGCGCAGATGCAGCCACGGGTCAAGGTGTCGGTACCGCCGACTTTTGCACGCTATCTGCTGGTGCCGTTGCTGGCGGATTTCACCCGTGCGCATCCGAACATCTCGATCGAACTCTTCGTCTCGGTGCCGCTGTATGACCTGTCGTTGTCGGAGAGCGATCTGGAGATCCGGTTCGGCGCCGGACGCTATCCGAACATCGTCACGGTGAAGCTATTCGAAGAACCGGCCTTTGCCGTCGTCAGTCCGCAGTATCTGGAAAAGATCGGCCCGCTGCACGAACCCGCCGACTTGCGCCGCGCGACACTGTTGCGCTCGGCGCTGGAACCGTGGCAGCCCTGGTTTGAGGCAGCTGGCCTGGATTGGCCGGAGCCGTCCACAGGCGTGCGGGTCGACGACCTCGGCTTGCTGCTGGAGGCAATCAAGCATGGCCATGGTATCGGCTTGTCGCGTGCCAATTTTGCGCGCGACATGCTGGCCAGCGGCGAAGTGGTGCGGCTGTTCGACGTGCAGCTGACTTCCCCGCCGCATGCGTATTACGTCGTCTATGACCAGCAGGTGCGAGAGCGGCCGGAGGTGGCGTTGTTCATCGATTGGTTGCGGGAGCGGTTCACGTCGAAGTAGTGGCGGGTGTCGCAGGTGGAAGCAAGTCTGCGTGCGGGACGTAGGTGTCGAAATGCAGGCCGTCAAGCCAGGTGACGTGGCAATCGGGAAGCGTCGCCAAAAGTTCCGACAGCCTGTCAAGCGGCATGGCTTGGTCATCAAAGGCCCAGGACGCAATTGTTCCTGCGAGATCCGACCCTTCTGTCGCGCACGCGATCACCCTCAGGTATTGGCCATGAGATTGGCCAGGAGATCGGCCGTTCGAATCCTCGGCGACATTTCTATCTTCGATGACAATGGTGGATAGGTTGAAGGCGCGGTGCAGCAGGATCGCCATGTCGCCGGCTGCCATCGCATCCGGGTTCGCCTGATTGTCGATTTCTCTGCGGAGGGATTCAGAATCCTCGCCAGCGGCAATGGCTTTCGCAATCACTATCTGCATTTCTTTCAGATAATCCTCCACCGATTCTCCATCCGGGCGACCCCAGTCGGCGGTGTAGCCCGGAACCGTATTCAATGCGCCGCCAAGCCGGACCGCCTTGCCGAGAATTGCGCTCCGATCGTTTCCGTGCCGCTCGCCATTGCTCAAAAACCCATTGGCGTCGGTGTTGAACTGGCAGCCGATTGCAGCCAGGATTGCCGGCATGTGGCGGGTGTCGGCGTTGGACGGATCGGACAGCATGCCAGCCGCTTTTCGCGCCAGCTCTTCCGGCGCGAGGTTGGTCAGGAGCGGCAACCAGGAAGTGCGCAGCCAGCATCGGTTTCTCGCGCTGCTGACCGATTGCTTGCAATGCGTCTGCGCAAGATCCTTCTGAATGCGGGCGACGATGTCGCCATGGCTGGCGCCAGCGGCGTTGTGTTGATCGAATGCGCGGAAGAGCAAGCAACCCGCGGACGGCGCCTTGTTCACCTGATCGATGAGCAAGCCATTCGCGGAAACCCTGCCGACCGGTTTTTCCGCAGCCGTGGCGGCGGTGCTGGCAGTGGCACCCGCGGTATGGACACGCTCAGCCGTTGTCTGTCGACTCGGAATTTGGCGATCGGCATCATCGAGCTCCTCCAGGCCGATGACCTGCCCCGCGAGCGTCGTCGCGTCTGCATACTTTTCCCGCAGATAGCTTTCCAGCAGAACATGCGTCGCCACTTCGTCTTCCTTCCCTTCGAGCCGTTGCCCGTTGGGGAGGGTCAACAAATATTTTTCTGAATGCGCCAGCTTGAAGATGCCCTCGAACTTCGTCCGTCGACCCTGCACTGCTTCGCCTACCTGTCCGGACAGCAGTGTTGTTTCGCCGTCTGGCGCCAGTCGCGTTTTTAACACGCGCAATGCCGCGTTGCCACCCGGGCCGGCAGGTGGGGGAGCTGGGGCCTCGGCATCGATTCGATTGTGTGCCGCGTCGAGCAGCACTTGCGCGGGCCAGCGATTGATGGGAGTTGGTGGCATGTCGATCACTTCATGGGGAGCGGGCGCGAAAATTCGCGCTGTTGGAATAGTGTTCGCTATGCTGCAACTGACTTTGCGATAGCTTAAATGGACGGTACCGAATTGGTCCGCTTGCTGCGTCGCAGCGGCTGGTAATCCGAAGGGACAGTCCTGCAATGCGCGAATGCAGCCCCATGAAAAACTTTCACCCGGCAGTCTCATGCTTTTCAGTTTCTAAAAATACAACTAAACGCCCCTGCTGCAGCGAATTCGCTACACTTCGCTCACCGGCATGTTTCCGGCCTGCGAGCGCGTCCGCGTTCCTGCCATTGCGAGGCTTCCATGAATGCACCTGTCGAATCGGCCCTGTTGGCCAAGCCAGCCTTCACCCCCGAACGCCAGCGCGAGGTAGCCACCGCCTTGCGCGCCGTGCTGCCCATCCATTGCGTGCTGTTCGATGAAGAAGCGACCCGCCCCTACGAATGCGATGGCCTGGCTGCGTTCCGGCAACTGCCGATGGTGGTGGTGCTCCCGGAAAACGAGGCGCAGGTGATCGCGGTGCTCAACGTCTGCCGCAAACTGGCGGTGCCGATCGTGCCACGCGGCGCTGGCACCGGCCTATCGGGTGGTGCGACGCCGATTGCCGACGGCGTGGTGCTGTCGACGGCCAAGCTGTCGAAGATCGTCGCCATCGACGCCCATGCGCGGACCGCCGTGGTACAACCGGGCGTGCGCAACCTGGCCATTTCCGACGCGGCCGCGCCGCACGGCCTGTACTACGCCCCGGACCCGTCTTCCCAGATCGCCTGCAGCATCGGCGGCAATGTCGCGGAAAACTCGGGCGGCGTGCACTGCCTGAAATATGGCCTGACCGTGCATAACGTGATGCGGGTGCGGATGATCACCATCGACGGCGAAGTGGTCGAATTGGGTGGCGCCGCGCTCGATGCGCCGGGGCTTGATCTGCTGGCGGTGTTCATCGGCTCCGAAGGCATGCTGGGGGTGGTCACGGAAGTGACCGTGCGCCTGATCCCGAAGCCGCCGCTGGCGCGGGTCATCATGGCCTCCTTCGACGATGTGGTCAAAGGCGGCAATGCAGTGGCCAGCGTGATCGCTGCCGGCATCATTCCGGCCGGGCTGGAGATGATGGACAGGACTTCCTCGCGCATGGTCGAGCCGTTTGTCAAAGCCGGTTATGACATCGACGCCGCCGCGATCCTGCTGTGCGAATCGGACGGCATGCCGGAAGAGGTGGAGGAAGAAATCGGCCGCATGACGGCGGTGCTGCAGGCTTCGGGTGCGACCGCGATCTCGGTTTCACAGAATGAAGCCGAGCGGCTGCGCTTCTGGTCCGGACGCAAGAATGCCTTCCCCGCGGCCGGCCGCATCTCGCCGGATTATTACTGCATGGACGGCACCATCCCGCGCAAGAAGCTGGCGCAGGTGTTGCTGGGCATCGAGCAGATGGAAGTGAAATACGGCCTGCGCTGCGCCAACGTGTTTCATGCGGGCGATGGCAATCTGCATCCGCTGATCATGTTCGATGCGAATCTGCCGGGAGAATTCCATCGGGCCGAGCAGTTCGGCGCCGAGATCCTGGAGCTGTGCGTCGAGGTCGGAGGCACCATCACCGGCGAGCACGGCGTGGGCATCGAGAAGATCAATTCGATGTGCGTGCAGTTCGCCCCTGCGGAGCGCGAAGCATTCTTCGCCGTCAAGCGCGCCTTCGACACCGCCTTCCTGCTCAACCCGGACAAGGCGATCCCGACCCTGCAGCGCTGCGCCGAGTACGGCAAGATGCACGTGCGCGCCGGCCAGCTGAAGTTTCCCGACCTGCCACGCTTCTGAGGATCGCTTCATGGAACAGGACATCCTCGCATTGCGGGAGTCGATTCTCGCGGCAGTTGCTGCCCGCACGCCACTGCGCCTGCGTGGCGGCGGCACCAAGGACTGGTACGGCCAGGCCTTGGAGGGCGCGGTGCTCGACACCCGCACCCATGCCGGCATCATCGATTACGAGCCGACCGAGCTGGTGATCTCGGCGCGCTGCGGCACGCCGCTGTCGGAGATTGCCGCGGTGCTGGCGGCGCAACACCAGATGCTGGCCTTCGACCCGCCGCATTTCGGACCGCAGGCAACCATCGGCGGCGCGGTGGCAACCGGCTTGTCCGGGCCGGCGCGGGCCAGCGTCGGTTCGCTGCGCGATTTCGTGCTGGGCGCCGTGCTGCTCGACGGCGGCGGCCAGGTGCTGCATTTCGGCGGGCAGGTGATGAAGAATGTCGCCGGCTACGATGTCTCGCGCCTGTTGGCGGGGTCGCTCGGCACGCTCGGCCTGATCCTGGAAATGTCGTTGAAAGTGCTGCCAAAACCGATTGCCGAGAGCACGGTGCAACTGGCGATGCCACAGGCGCAGGCGATCGATCGCCTGAACGCCTGGGGCGGGCAGCCGTTGCCACTGGCAGCGAGCCTCTGGCAGGATGATGTGCTGACGCTGCGCCTGGCCGGTGCCGAGGCCGCCGTGTCTGCTGGCAAGCGCAAGATCGGTGGCGAGACCATCGACGGGGCCCGGTTCTGGGAAGCGGCGCGCGAGCAGACGCTGCCATTTTTCGCTGATGCGAGAGACGCCATCGGGCGAGACGGGTCCGACCACGGCGACACCACCGGCATGCTGCCCACGTGGCGCCTGTCCGTACCCGCCACCAGCGCACCGCTCGATCTGTCGGGCCCGCAATTGATCGAATGGGGCGGGGCCCAGCGCTGGCTGCGCAGCAATGCGCCCGCTGAAAAAATCCGCGCCATCGTCAATGCCGCCGGTGGCCATGCCACCCTGTTCCGCGGTGGTGACAAGGCTGTCGGCGTGTTCCAGCCGCTGGCGCCAGCCGTGGCCCGCATCCATCGCCATTTGAAACAGGCATTTGATCCAGCCGGCATCTTCAATCCCGGCCGGATGTATCCGGACCTCTGACGCCAAGACATGCAAACCAATCTCGCCGATTTCATCAAGGACACGCCTCAGGGGCAGGAGGCGGATGCCATCCTGCGCAAGTGCGTCCACTGCGGTTTCTGCACCGCCACCTGCCCGACCTATCAGCTGTTGAACGACGAGCTCGACGGCCCGCGCGGCCGGATCTATCTGATCAAGCAGGTCCTGGAAGGCAAGCCGGCCACCCGCGAAACCCAGTTGCACCTGGACCGTTGCCTGACCTGCCGCAGCTGCGAAACCACCTGTCCCTCCGGCGTGCAATACGGCCGCCTGGTCGACATCGGCCGCAAGGTGGTCGACGACCAGGTGCCGCGTCCGTTGCAGCAGCAACTGGTACGCGGCGCATTGAAGGAAGCGTTGCCGCGCAAGTGGCTGTTCGCGCCGGCGATGAAGGCGGGGCAGCTGGTGCGCCCGTTCCTGCCCGGCTCGCTGCGCAACAAGGTGCCGGCTGCCAGCCACGCCGGAACCTGGCCGCGCACCGCACATGCGCGCAAGATGCTGTTGCTCGATGGCTGCGTGCAGCCGTCGATGGCGCCCAACATCAATGCCGCTACCGCACGGGTGTTCGATACGCTCGGCGTGCAATTGATCGTCGCCCGCAAGGCCGGCTGCTGCGGCGCGATCCGGCATCACTTGAACGATCATGATGCGGCGCTGGACGACATGCGGCGCAACATCGATGCCTGGTGGCCGGCGGTCCAAGCGGGCGCCGAAGCGATCGTGATGACGGCCTCCGGTTGCGGCGCAATGGTCAAGGATTATGGGCATCTGCTCGCGCGCGACTCGGCGTATGCCGACAAGGCACGAAAGATCAGCGCACTGACCAAGGATTTGAGTGAACTGCTGCCGGCCTTCGAGGCGCAGCTGGAGGCGCGCCTGGCCGGGCGCATCGGCAAGCGCGTGGCCTATCACCCGCCGTGCACCCTGCAGCACGGCCAGCAAATTCGCGGCAAGGTCGAAGGCGTGTTGCGCGCAGTCGGCGTGGATGTGACGCTGTGCGCCGACAGCCACATCTGCTGCGGCTCGGCCGGTACCTATTCGGTGCTGCAACCGGATCTGGCCTACGCCCTGCGGGACAACAAGCTGGCCAATCTGGCCGCCTGCAAGCCCGATGAAATCGTCTCGGCCAACATCGGCTGCATCACCCATCTGCAATCCGGTACTGCCACGCCGGTGCGGCACTGGATCGAACTGATCGACGATGCATTGAAGGCCGGCTAGTCGGTTCGCCTCCACTTCCCGCTACCTGCCAGGGCCGCCATGATCAATACGTTCGCTGTTCTGCTGGTGTTTCAGACGTTGGGAGAAGGGCTGGTCCATGCGCTCGAACTGCCGATCCCGGGACCGGTGCTGGGGATGCTGCTTCTGTTTGTCTACCTGTTGTTGAACGGCAGTGCAGTCACAACGCTGGCGCCGACCTCGCTGGCGCTGCTCAAGCATCTGTCGCTGCTGTTCGTGCCGGCCGGCGTCGGCATCATGGTGCACGGCCAGCGGATCGCCGCCGAGTGGCTGCCGATCGTCGTGGCGCTGGTGGCCAGCACGGCGGTATCGATCGCGGTGACGGCAGCCGTGGTATGCCTGCTGCAGAAGCCAGCCCTGGTCCCTGGTGCTGCAGCGCAGGATTCCACGCCATGACGCCGAAGCTCAATGCGATCTGGGTGTATCTGGCAGCGTCTCCCTTGCTCGGGCTGACGGCCACACTGCTGGCCTATCAACTGGCCTATGCACTGTATGCGCGCGCCAGCTTCCATCCGCTGGTCAATCCGGTGGCGATTGCGGTGGCGGTGCTGGCCACGATCCTGACGGCCACCGGAACGCCGTATCAAACCTACTTCGACGGTGCCCAGTTCGTGCATTTCCTGCTGGGCCCGGCAACCGTCGCACTGGCCATTCCCTTGTATCAGCAGCTTGAAAAACTCAAGCGTAACTGGATCGCTTTTTTGGTGGGATCGCTTGCCGGCAGTGCCGCTGCCGTCGTCACCGCCATGGGCGTGGCGGCGCTGCTGGGCGCATCGAAGGCGACGATGATGTCGCTGGCGCCAAAATCGGTCACCACGCCGATTGCCATGGGCATCTCGGAGAAAATCGGCGGCCTGCCATCGCTGACGGCCGTGCTGGTGATCGCCACCGGCATCCTGGGCGCGGTACTGGCGCGCGGCATCCTGAACCTGATGCGGGTTACCGACCAAAGCACCCGTGGATTCGCGCTGGGCGTCACGGCACATGGGATCGGTACGGCCCGCGCATTCCAGGTCAGCCAGGAGATGGGCGCCTTTGCCGGGCTGGCAATGGGAGTCTCGGGTGTATTGACGGCATTGTTGCTGCCATTGATGCTGAAGCTTTTCGGATTTTTCTAGCGGCGGGATTGATCGACGACCTGCAGTATTTATTGTCGGAAAACCTTACAGAAAAGTAATGCTGCCTGCCTTAAAATTTCTTATATGCATGATTTAAATAAAGAAATTGTTTCTGGTATGCAAATTGCTGAAACCCTTGCAGGCAGGTGCAGTGCGGCGGGCAGTAAACGTCGCGTCAACGCCCCGGGTTAAATCAACAATGGCATTCAGGGAGTCACTCATGCAAGTTCTCGACAAGATCATCAAGGCAGCATTGGCAATCGGTTTCGCAGCCTCCGTCATGGCGCCGGCAATGGCTGACACCATCGCACTGACCCCGGTCGACACCTTCGGCCTGCAAGCTTATACGGGCGGCCTGGGCATGGACTTCACCGTCAGCTCAGGCATCCGCATCACCCAGCTGGGCGCATTCGACAGTGGGAAAGATGGTTTCAACAATGGGATCACGGTCGGGATCTTCAACATCGCCACCGGCCAACTGGTTGCGCCAGCAGTGACCCTGACCACGGCAAACACACTGGCAGTCGGCAACAACCGCTTCATCGATGTCACCGACTTTGATCTGGGCATGGGCACGTATTCGATCGTGGCGCAGGGCTATGGCGACAACGAGAAAAACGGTAACGTCGGTACAGGCAATGCACCGTCCACGGTCGACACTGCCGGCGGCGCGATCGCATTCGTCGGCGGCGCACGCTACGGCATGAGCGCAGGTTTCGTCCTGCCGACGACCCTGGACACCGGCCCGGCCAACCGCTATGACGCAGGCACGTTTGCCTTCACCCAGGTGCCGGAGCCGGCGACCCTGGCCCTGTTCGGTTTCGGTCTGCTCGGTCTGAGCTTGACCCGTCGCCGCAGCAAGTAATCGGCTGGCGCACAAATGAAAACCCCGCCTCGGCGGGGTTTTTTTTCAAACAGGGTTCATGATGCGAAGCGCGTCGAAATCACTCCGCCAGTAGCGTCTCGATGTCACCGACCAGTTCCTCCGGCTTGGTGGTCGGCGCATACCGCTTGAACACCGTGCCATCCTTCTTCACCACCAACTTGGTGAAATTCCACTTGATCGCTTCACTGCCCAGCAGGCCGGGTGCCGCATGCTTGAGGTAACGGAACAGGGGATCGGCGTGGTCGCCATTGACGTCGATCTTGGCGAACAGCGGAAAGCTGACGCCGAAGTTCTTTTCGCAGAAGGCGCCGATGGTGTCGGCATCGCCCGGCTCCTGGGCACCGAACTGGTTGCACGGAAAACCAAGCACCGCCAGGCCGCGTTCCTTCATCGACTGATGGACCGCTTCGAGCCCCTTGTATTGCGGGGTGAAGCCGCACTTGCTGGCGGTATTCACGATCAGCAGCACGCGGCCGCGATAGGCCGACAGGTCGACCGGTTGGCCGGCAAGGGAGGTGGGGTTGAAATCGAAGGCAGTGGTCATGGTGGCGGCTTTCAGTTGGATGACACGTCGATGCTAAACCATGTCGTCATCATCCGCACGCTGGTACCCTGAAGTCGATGGCTGCATTCTTACGCCGCGTTGAATCGGATCAGCATGCCGGCCACGTCGATTCGTCAGACGATGCCCAGATGCTCCGTGCCCCGGTTCAGGTCGCGCCCGATTGCATCCTTGCTGCGCAGCTTGATGGCCAGGCGCAGATCGTTGACCGAGTCGGCATTGCGCAGCGCATCTTCATAGGAAATCTTGTCGGCCTCGTAGAGATCGAACAGCGCCTGGTCGAAGGTCTGCATGCCGAGTTCGCGCGACTTCTTCATGATTTCCTTGATCTCGTGAACCGCACCCTTGAAGATCAGATCCGAAATCAGCGGCGAGTTCAGCAACACCTCGACTGCCACGCAGCGGCCCTTCGTGTCGCGCAGGGGAATGAGGCGCTGCGAGATCATGCCCTTCAGGTTCAGCGACAGGTCCATCAACAATTGCTGGCGTCGCTCTTCCGGAAAAAAGTTGATGATCCGGTCTAGCGCCTGGTTCGAACTGTTGGCATGCAGGGTCGCCAGGCACAGGTGACCGGTCTCGGCAAAGGCGATCGCATAGTCCATCGTCTCGCGGTCGCGGATCTCGCCGATCTGGATCACGTCCGGCGCCTGGCGCAGCGTGTTCTTCAGCGCCGTGCCCCAGTCTTCGGTATCGACGCCAATGTCGCGCTGGGTAACGATGCAGTTGCGGTGCGGGTGGATGTATTCGACCGGATCTTCCACCGTGATGATGTGGCCGAAGCTGTTCTCGTTGCGATGGCCGACCATCGCCGCCAGCGTGGTCGACTTGCCCGAACCGGTGGCGCCAACCATGATCACCAGGCCACGCTTGGTCATCACCACTTCGCGCAGGATTTCCGGCACGCCCAGCTCTTCCAGTTTCGGAATCTTGGTCGTGATCGTTCGCAGCACCATGCCGACCTTGCCCTGCTGGACGAAGGCGGACACGCGGAAGCGACCGAGGTCGCCCGGGCTGATGGCGAAATTGCATTCTTTTTTCGCTTCGAATTCTGCGGCCTGCTTGTCGTTCATGATGGCGCGCGCCAGTTCGACCGTATGCACGCCCGAGAGTGGCTGGCTCGACACCGGCGTGACACGCCCGTCGATCTTGAAGGCCGGCGGGAAATCGGTGGTGATGAACAGATCGGACCCGTTTTTGCTGACCATCAGGCGCAGCAGGTCGTTCATGAATTTCGTGGCTTGTTCGCGTTCCATGCAGATGTCCTTCGTGCGACGGAGGTCGTCGACTGATTTTGTTAGCCAGGGAAATTATCAGGTGTCTTTGCGGCGGAGCGGGCGGCGCCCAGCGAGATCACGTTGCGCCTGACCAGGTCGGCAAGATTGCTGTCCAGCGTCTGCATGCCCATGTTGCTGCCGGTCTGGATCGCCGAATACATCTGTGCGATCTTCGCTTCGCGGATCAGGTTGCGAATGGCCGGCGTGCCGATCATGATTTCATGGGCGGCGACGCGGCCGCTGCCATCCTTGGTCTTCAGCAGTGTCTGCGAGATCACGGCCTGCAGTGACTCCGACAACATCGCGCGCACCATTTCCTTTTCATCGCCAGGGAAGACGTCGACGATCCGGTCGATGGTCTTCGCCGCCGAGGAGGTGTGCAGGGTGCCGAATACCAGGTGGCCGGTCTCGGCTGCCGACAGCGCCAGGCGAATCGTTTCAAGGTCACGCAATTCACCCACCAGCACCACGTCCGGATCTTCCCGCAAGGCCGAGCGCAAGGCGGCCGAGAACGAATGCGTGTGCGGGCCGACTTCACGCTGGTTGATCAGGCACTTCTTGGATTCATGCACGAATTCGATCGGGTCCTCGATGGTGAGGATGTGGGCGTATTCGTTTTCATTGACATGATTGACCATTGCGGCGAGCGTGGTCGATTTTCCGGAACCGGTCGGGCCGGTCACCAGCACCAGCCCGCGCGGCTTCAGGGCCAGTTCGGCAAAGATCTTCGGCGTGTTCAGGTTTTCAAGGCTCAGGATCTTCGAGGGAATGGTCCGCATGACGGCAGCGGCGCCCCGGTCCTGGTTGAAGGCATTGACCCGAAACCGCGCCAGGCCCGGAATCGCGAAAGAAAAGTCGACTTCCAGGTTTTCTTCATAGGCCTTGCGCTGGCCGTCGTTCATGATGTCGTAGATCATGCCATGCACATCCTTGTGCTCCAGCGGCGGCAGGTTGATGCGCCGCACGTCGCCGTGTACCCGGATCATCGGCGGCAGGCCGGACGACAGGTGCAAATCGGAGGCATTGTTCTTGACCGAAAAAGACAGGAGTTCAGAGATGTCCATTTATAATCCTCGGGCCTTGCGTTTGGGGTGGCGCGCCGTGCAGGCGCTGCCGGTGACGAGAAAATGCGCCAGTGGCATTCGGTGTGAAGCAGGCATCATGAAGGCGCCGTTCATACTGTTGTCAACCTGGCAAAAAGTTGACTACCATTAACATTTTTCGATTATGTCCAGAATCGCCGACAACATGCAAGACGTGCATGCGCGCATCGCCGCCGCAGCGGGAAAAGTGTCGCGCGATGTGCAAACCGTTCGCTTGCTGGCAGTGAGCAAGACCTTCGACGCACAGGCCGTGCTTGCTGCTGCAGTGGCCGGGCAACGCGAATTCGGCGAGAATTATCTGCAGGAGGCACTGGAAAAGATTGATGAGTTCACGCGGCTGCAAAACAACGGCGCATTGCCTGCCGGCGTCGATGCCGGCTTGTTGAAATGGCATTTCATCGGCCCGATCCAGAGCAACAAGACGCGGCCCCTGGCCGAGCGGTTCGATTGGGTGCATGCGGTCGATCGTCTGAAGATTGCGCAGCGCCTGTCGGAGCAGCGCCCGTCGCATCTGCCGCCATTGAATATCTGCATCCAGGTCAACATCAGCGCCGAAGACAGCAAGAGCGGCGTCGCCCCCGATGACGTGCAGGTACTGGCGCAGGAGATCGCCACCTTGCCCCGCTTGCGGTTGCGCGGCCTGATGGCGATACCACGGGCGGTCGATGACCCGGATGCGCAGCGCGAGCCGTACCGGCGCCTGCATGCGCTGTACTGCCGGCTGCAGGAAGCCGGGCTGCCGCTGGACACGCTGTCGATCGGCATGTCGGGCGACCTGGAAGCGGCGATCGCCGAAGGTGCCACGATCGTGCGCATCGGCTCCGCAATTTTTGGACAACGCAACCAGGGCACGACAACATGACGACGCACACCGGTACCGGCAAGGACATGCCACCAGCATCCCCGCATGCATCGCCAGTCGATCGACAGCCTGTCTTGCAACCTGACTTGCAGCCGGCTTCAGGTAACGATTTACAACGTAATCAACAGCCGGCTTGCGCGCCGCTACGCATCGCCTTCATCGGCGGCGGCAACATGGCGACCGCGCTGATTGGTGGCCTGATGGGCAAACTTACCGCAGCAGGCAACATACGGGTCATCGAAATCAATCAGGAAGCGCGGGCGCGGCTTGACGCGCTTGGCGTTCATACCAGCGACCGGATCGATGCCGGCCTGGCGGATGCCGACGTGTTCATCCTGGCCGTCAAGCCGCAACAGATGCGCTCGGTGGCCACCGCCTTGCAACCGTTTCTGGGGTCGCAACTGGTGCTCTCGATTGCCGCCGGCATTCGCATGCAGGACTTGTCGCGCTGGCTGGGCGGGCATGCGGCCATCGTGCGCTGCATGCCGAACACGCCGGCGCTGATCGGGCGCGGCATCACGGGAATGGTCGCCATGGCAGGGGTAACGGCAGCCCAGCACGAACACGCCGATGCGGTCCTGCGCGCAGTCGGCGGCACCGTCTGGCTTGATGACGAAGCACTGATCGATCCTGTGACGGCGATGTCGGGCAGCGGACCAGCCTACGTCTTCTATTTCATCGAAGCGATGCAGACGGCCGGCGTCGGTCTGGGTCTCACGCCTGAGCAAGCGAAGGCGCTGGCGATCGCCACCTTCTCCGGCGCTGCGCAACTGGCGGCCGATGCGACCGATCCGGTATCGGTGCTGCGCGAGCGGGTCACGTCCAAGGGTGGCACCACCCATGCTGCGCTGACCAGCATGCAGGACAGCGGTGTGGCGCAGGCCATCATCCGCGCCATCGGCGCAGCGTCGGCGCGAGGTGCGGAACTGGGTGAGGAATTCGGCAAGGATTGATCGGCATGACCGCCAATCCGACTGCGACCGCCAAGCCGATTGCCGGCGCCGGGCGTTGCCTGAGCATGGCCAAGCGGGCAGCCCGGCGTTTGAGTGATGAGATCGGCGTCGTCACGTCGGCAGCCATCATGGCAAAGGTCAGGCGCTGCCGTGCGACATCGCCCAGCAGGCGCTCCCGGCGCAGCGCCAGGCAGCCCGGCTTGGTGTCGGCTGCGGAAGGAGTGGACGAATGGCGATCAACCTTGCCGCCAGGATCCGGTCAGCGCCTGCGCATCACGTTGGAGTTCGGCCAGGGTATGTTCCAGCAAACGCGGTTTTCTTCGGTACCTGGTACGAACCGACCATCCGAGGCCTGCGCACGCCAACAGAAAAAACAGGATCAGTCCGAGCAGCGATGCGATGCGGTGGGTGTCCCGGAAAACTGCCACGATCAGCGCCACGGCCAACAGGAAGGCCATGAAGACGCAGAACGCTGCCATCAGCGACAGCAGCAAATAAGTGAAATAACGCAGCGCCTCTTCTTCAGCCTCGACCAGCGCCAGTTTGGCGCGGGTCTGCAACAAGCCGAAGCAGGATAGTGCGAGACGACGCAGCGCCGGGGCGAGTGGCATGGTGGGAGGGTCTGGGCCGAGTCGCTTGGCCTCAGTTGCCGGGCATTGTCAACACTGTTGGCACGAGTCGGCATCGGCGATGCAGCAACCGGTGTGCTCAATGCGCATGCATGCGCGCCGGGTCATCGCTTGCGCGTCATGATCATGCCGAGAAGAACTCCAGCCCCGGCGGCAATGATCACGGCTCGCCAGGGCTTTTCACGCACGAAGCGATTGGTCGTGCGGACCGCGCCGCGACTGCGCGACAGGACACTGCCCTCGACATTGCTCAGGCCGCGTTGCGCGTCACTGATCGAGGTGCTGACGCTGGAGGCGACCTGCTCCTTCACGTTGCGGTACTCGTTGCGGATCTGCTGGCCGGCATTGCGCAGCAAGCCTTCGGCCTGTTCGAGCATCGACTGCAGCTCACGCGCAAAAGCACGGTTGGTTGCGGTGGTCTGGATGCTTTCTTCCATGGTCTCTCCCGGTCATGGCTCAGTGTAAGCAGCCGGGCATCAAGACATTTTGAGAATTCGCAAATTGCTCAGCCGATGGCGTAGTCGAGCGCAATGCCGGCGAAGACGGCGGCACCGAGCCAGTTGTTGTGGCGAAATGCCGCGAAGCAGCCGGCCCGCTCGCGCTGACGGATCAGCCGGTAGTGATGCAGCGCACAGCCGGCAGCCAGTGCGATGCCAGCGCCGAACCAGACGCCCAGGCCGTAGTGCCAGCCGACCAGGCCGACGATGCCGAGCGCCAGCACGTAGCAAAGCATGACTGCAGCGACATCGAACCGGCCGAACGTGATGGCAGAGGTGCGGATGCCGATCTTCAGGTCATCCTCGCGGTCGACCATCGCATATTCGGTGTCATAGGCGATTGCCCAGAACATGTTTGCCAGCAGCAGCCACCAGGCCGGCGCCGGTACGCCATTTGTCACTGCGGCAAATCCCATGGGAATGCCGAAGCCGAAGGCGATCCCCAGGTATGCCTGTGGGATCGCAAAAAACCGCTTGAAGTACGGATAGCTGGCGGCAATGGCCACCGCCGCCAGCGAGAGCATCTTCGTCAGGCCATTCAACGGCAGGATGAGCAGGAACGACAGCAGCGCCAGGATGCCGGCGACCATCAGCGCTTCCTTGGGCGCGATCTGGCCGGAAGTGATCGGACGATTTGCGGTGCGCTCCACATGCCGGTCGAAATCGCGGTCGGCGAAGTCGTTGATGGCGCAGCCGGCCGAGCGCATCAGGATCGTGCCGAGAGTGAAGATCAGCACGATCTGCCAGGAAGGATGGCCGGCCGCAGCCAGCCAGAGCGCCGAGAGTGTCGGCCACAACAGCAGCAGGATACCGATCGGCTTGTCCAGGCGGACCAGGCGCAGGTAAAGCTGCAGGCGGCCTGTCACGCTGGATTCCACCCGGGTCGATTCGGGCAGTATCGGCCCAGGCAACTTCGACCCAGGCAACTTCGGCTCAGGCAACTTCGGCCGCCGCATCATCGAGCATCGTCACGCCCGGCAGGCCGCTGGCCAGCACCGCCTGGCGCAGCGCCTCGATTGCGGCGCCGCGGGTAAAACTTTTTCGCCAGGCGATCACGACCCGACGCATCGGCGCAGGTGCTGCGAAAGGCACGTAGCGCAGCATGCCGTCGCGCGCCTGCAGGTCCGGAACCGAGGCTTGCGGCAGGACGGTGATGCCGATGCCGGAAGCAACCATGTGCCGGATCGTCTCCAGCGATGACCCTTCGAAAGTGCGGGAGATGCCATCACCACCGCTGGAAAAGCGTGCCACTTCCGGGCATACCTCCAGCACCTGATCACGGAAACAATGCCCGCTGCCCAGCAGCAGCATGGTTTCCGTTTTCAGTTCGGCCGAACCGATGCTCTTGCGGCCGGCCCACGGATGCTGCTTCGGCAGCGCGACCACGAATGGCTCGTCGTACAGCGGCTGCACCACCAGGCCGTGCTCGGAAAACGGCAGCGCCATGACGGCGGCATCGAGTTCGCCCTGGCGCAGCATTTCCAGCAGCCGCACCGTGAAGTTTTCTTGCAGGATCAGGGGCATCTGTGGCACCTTCTCGATCATGTTGCGCACCAGCGAGGGCAACAGATAGGGCGCTACCGTGTAGATGATGCCGAGCCGGAACGGGCCGGCCAGCGGGTCCTTGTTCTGCTTGGCGATCTCGCGGATCGAGGCGGTCTGCTCCAGCACCCGTTCGGCCTGCGCCACGATGCGCGCGCCCAGAGGCGTCATCGAGATTTCGGTGCCGCCACGCTCGAAGATGACGACACCAAGTTCATCCTCGAGCTTTTTGATAGCCACCGACAGCGTCGGCTGGGCCACGAAACAGGCCTCCGCTGCATGGCCGAAATGCTTGTGGCGGGCCACGGCGACGATGTATTTGAGTTCGGTCAGGGTCATGGCGACATGATCGCACAAGCGGCGGCGCACGCCATCACAGGCACCATCATGTTCACCGCCGCACGCACCGTCGTGCCGGCTCAGACCTTCAGAAATTCTTCACGCGCGCCCAGCCAGCGTTGCAGGTGCAGCGCGACCGTTGCCGGCTCTTCCTGCAGCAGCGTCTGTGCGAGATTGCGGGCGGCTTCCACCAGCCACTGATCGGTCTCCAGATCGGCGAAGCGCAACAGCGCCTGGCCGGACTGGCGCGCGCCCAGAAATTCACCGGGCCCGCGAATTTCCAGGTCGCGCCGGGCGATCTCGAAGCCGTCGGTGGTTTCACGCATCGTCGCCAGGCGCTGTTTTGCCACCATGCCGAGCGGGCTTTGGTACAGCAACAGGCAGATGCTGGCCGTGGCTCCCCGTCCCACCCGGCCGCGCAACTGGTGCAATTGCGACAACCCGAACCGCTCGGCATGTTCGATTACCATCAGCGACGCATTCGGCACATCGACCCCGACCTCGATGACGGTAGTCGCCACCAGCACCTGGATCTCGGCACGGGTGAAGGCGTCCATCACTTCCTGCTTCTCGGCGGTCTTCAGGCGGCCATGCACCAGGCCGATCCGCAGCTCCGGCAGGGCTTGCACCAGCGTGGCATGGGTGTCGGTGGCGGTCTGCAGCTGCAGGGCTTCGGATTCTTCGATCAGCGGGCAGACCCAGTACACCTGGCGGCCGTCGAGTGCGGCCGCATGCACCCGCTCGATCACTTCATCGCGCCGCATCTGATCGATCACGCGGGTGACGATGGGTGTGCGGCCCGGCGGCAGCTGGTCGATCACCGACACTTCCAGGTCGGCGTAATAGGTCATGGCCAGGGTGCGCGGAATCGGCGTGGCCGACATCATCAGTTGATGCGGCACCGTCACGCCGCCATCTGTTGCAACGGCATCCGTCAAACCCTTGTTGCGCAGGGCCAGCCGCTGGCCGACGCCGAAGCGGTGCTGCTCGTCGACGATCACCAAACCCAGGCGGGCGAATTGCACGGCCTCCTGAATCAACGCGTGAGTACCGATGACCAACTGCGCGCGGCCGGATTCGATCAATGCCTGGGCTTCGGTCTTGTCCTTTTTTTTCAGGCTGCCGGTGAGCCAGACGACTTCCACGCCCAGCGGCGTCATCCAGGCGGCGATCTTGCGAAAATGCTGGTCGGCCAGGATCTCCGTCGGCGCCATCAATACCGCCTGAAAACCGCTGTCGATGGCTTGCGTGGCTGCCAGGGCTGCCACCACCGTCTTGCCGCTGCCGACATCTCCCTGCAGCAGGCGCTGCATCGGATAGGTCTGCATCAGGTCGGCGCGCACTTCTTCGAGTACCCGTTTCTGCGCTGCGGTCAGGCGGAACGGCAGGGTGGCGACGAAGGCCTTGGTCAGGCGACCGACCTTGGCCAGTGCTACGGCGCCCTTGGCGCGCCGGGCCAGCTGGGCGCGCTTGAGTGATAATTGCTGGGCCAGCAGTTCGTCGAATTTCATCCGCACCCAGGCCGGATGCGAGCGCTCCATCAGCGCCGCTTCGTCGATGTCCTGCGGCGGATTGTGCAGCAGCCGCACCGACGCTTCGAAAGGCGCCAGCTGCAACCGTTCGCGTACCGCCGGCGACAGGGTATCGGTCCAGTCGACCCGCTTCATGGCCTCGACGATGGCCCGCCGCAGGACGATCTGCGACACGCCTTCGCCGGCCGGATAGACGGGTGTCAGCACTTGCGGCAGGGGCGCGCCTTCGAGCACCACCTTGTAGGCCGGATGAACCATTTCGGCGCCAAGGAAACCTTGCCGCACTTCACCACGCGCCCGTACCCGGGTACCCTCGGCCAGCTGCTTGGTCTGGCTGCCGTAAAAATTCAAAAAGCGCAGCACCAGCGGGCCGGAATCATCGGCAATCGTCACCACCAGTTGGCGGCGCGGCCGGAATTGCACGGTGCAGGCGGTGACCACGCCCTCGACCTGCGCTGCCCGGCCGAACATGAAGCCGGCTTCGGCGATCGACACGATCTGGGTTTCGTCTTCATAGCGCAGCGGCAGGTGCAGCACCAGGTCCATGTCGGTGCGCAGGCCCAGGCGCGCCATCTTGTCGGCTGGCTTGCTGGCCGGCTTACCGGTTGATTGACCGGTGGTCTGGTAGACGGACGCAATGGTCGGCTTGCCTGCTGCCGTGGCGGCTGGCCCGGCCGGCTTGTCGCTGGCGTATTTGCCGGCTGCGCCGTGTGTCGATCCGTTGGCTGAGCCCTTGGCCGGACGTACTGCGGTGGTGGCAGCAGCGGCAGCAGCGGCAGGTAGGGTCGACGCGGTCGGCGATGCGGATGCAGCCGAAGCGACGGCATCGAGTTTGGCGAACGGTTGTTTTTTCGGAGCCGGCATGGAAAACACAAAGGAGGCCATCGATCACCGCAGCATGCGGCAAGGTAAAATGGCGGGTTTCGACATCATAAGGGCTGTATCGTCCGGGCAGGAAGAAACTGCACCGGCGGGGCCCGTTTTTGCCTGCAGGATGCGTCGTTTCATCCGGGGCCAGGCACGGTAATAACCATGTACACGCTATCCGATTTTGATTTTGATTTGCCACAAGAATTGATTGCGCAAACGCCACTGCAACAGCGTAGCGCTTCCCGCTTGCTGGAGGTTGGCCACGACCGACTGGCCAATCGCGGCGTGGCTGACCTGGTCGACTTGCTGTCGCCGGGTGACCTGATGGTGTTCAACGACACCCGGGTGCTGAAGGCGCGCTTCTTCGGCGCCAAGGAAAGCGGCGGCAAGGTCGAGGTGCTGATCGAACGGGTGCTCGATCCGCACACTGCCCTGGCGCAGGTACGCTCGTCGAAGTCGCCAGTGGCCGGCAGCCGGCTACGTTTGGCAGATGCATTCGATGTCACGGTCGGCCCGCGCGCCGGCGAATTCTTCACGCTCTCGTTCGGCAAGCCGGTGCTGGATCTGATCGAGCAGCATGGCCGCCTGCCATTGCCGCCTTATATCGATCATGCGGCCGATGCACTCGATGAAAGCCGCTACCAGACCGTTTATGCAAAGCATCCCGGCGCGGTGGCGGCGCCCACCGCCGGCCTGCATTTCGACGATGCATTGCTGGCGCGCCTGCAGGAGAAAGGCGTGCGCTTTGCCTACATCACGTTGCATGTCGGCGCCGGCACCTTCCAGCCGGTGCGGGTGGACGATCTGCGGGAGCATCAGATGCACAGCGAGTGGTATCACCTGCCGGCGGAAACGGTGGCGGCGGTGCAAGAGGCGAAGGCTGGCGGCCATGCCGTGGTGGCTGTCGGCACGACCAGCCTGCGGGCGCTGGAATCGGCTTCGCAAAATGGCGTGGTAAAGGCTGGCAGCGCGGACACGCGGCTGTTCATCACGCCCGGCTATCGGTTTCGCACCGTCACCCGCCTGCTGACGAATTTCCATTTGCCAAGATCGACCCTGATGATGCTGGTCTCGGCCTTTGCCGGCTACGACGTCATTCGCGCTGCCTACGCCCATGCCATCGCCGAGCGCTACCGCTTTTTCAGTTACGGCGACGCCATGCTGCTGACGAACATTCCTTCGGTGGGGTCGATCGATGCTTGAATTCACTCTGTTAAAAACCGCCACCGGCAGCGCTGCCCGCCGCGGCCGCGTGCGCGTCAATCACGGTGTCATCGACACCCCGGTCTTCATGCCGGTCGGCACCTACGGCTCGGTCAAGGCGATGTCGCCGCTGGAATTGCGCGAAATGGATACCCGCATCATCCTCGGCAACACCTTCCACCTCTGGCTGCGCCCGGGCACCGAGATCCTGGACCGCTTCGGCGGCCTGCACAAGTTCATGGGTTGGGACGGCCCGATCCTGACCGACTCCGGCGGCTTCCAGGTCTATTCGCTGGGCGCGATGCGGAAAATCACCGAGGAAGGCGTGAAGTTTGCGTCGCCGGTGAACGGCGACCGGTTGTTCCTGTCGCCGGAAGTGTCGATGCAGATCCAGCATGCGCTGAACTCCGACATCGTCATGCAGTTCGATGAATGCACGCCTTATGAAATCGACGGCCGGGCGGCAACGCATGAGGAAGCCGCCAGCTCCATGCAATTGTCGCTGCGCTGGGGGCAGCGCTCGCGTGATGAATTCGATGGCGGTGTGCGGGGGGGAAATCCGAATGCATTGTTCGGTATCGTGCAAGGCGGCATGTTCGAAGACCTGCGGGATGAATCCATGGCCAGGCTGGAAGAGATCGGCTTTGACGGCATCGCCATCGGCGGCCTGTCGGTGGGCGAACCCAAGGAAGACATGTTGCGGGTGCTGGCGCACGTCGGCCCCAGACTGCCGGCCGACAAACCGCATTACCTGATGGGCGTCGGCACGCCGGAAGACCTGGTGGCGGGGGTGTCGAACGGCATCGACATGTTCGATTGCGTGATGCCAACGCGCAACGCCCGCAACGGCTGGCTGTTCACCCGCTTCGGCGACCTGAAGCTGAAGAATGCCCGTCACAAGGACGATACGGCGCCGCTGGACGCGACCTGCGGCTGCCATGCCTGCCGCAATTTTTCCAGGGCATATCTGCATCATCTGCAGCGCACCGGTGAAATCCTGGGCGCACGGCTCAACACCATCCACAATCTTTACTATTACGGCGACCTGATGCGGGAAATGCGAGAAGCAATCGAAGCCGATGCTTTTCCGGCATTCGTGGCCCGGTTTCAGGCAGACCGCAGCCGCGGTGTGTAGTCCGGTTTCTTGCCTGGTTTTGCCGCCGCCGATGCTGGCTGTTGTACACCCGGCGCCACGTCCTTCCGATCGCTCGCACAAATCTCGTGCAGCACCCCCCCGGTGCTAGAATGCCGGGTCATTTCATCCCCTACCGGAGCTTTTCGTGTTCATTTCCAATGCCTATGCCCAATCGCCGACCGACATGCTCGGCTTGAGCAGCAACCTGACCAGCTTCCTGCCGATCATCCTGATGTTCGTGGTGCTGTATTTCCTGATGATCCGCCCGCAAATGAAGCGCCAGAAAGAGCAGCGTTCGATGATGGATTCGCTGGCCAAGGGCGATGAAGTCGTCACTGCCGGCGGCGTGCTGGGCAAGGTTGCCAAGGTCACCGATGCGTATGTGACCATCGAGGTGGCTGCTGGCACCGAGATCACTGTCCAGAAAGTGGCCGTGACGACACTGCTGCCAAAGGGCACGATCAAGTCGCTGTAATGGTTGTAATAGCTGCAATAGCGGCAATAGCTGAGTTGATGCAATCGCTTGACCGCTGTAATCGCCTGACGTGTCGCGCTGCTGCTTCGGCAGTCGTCACGAGTCGCCGTCACCTGGAACGCCCGCCAAAATGAATCGCTATCCCGTCTGGAAATACCTCCTGATCTTGATCGTGCTGCTGTTCGGCGCGCTCTACACCTTGCCGAATTTTTTCGGCGAGTCGCCGGCGCTGCAGATCACCAGCGGCAAGGCAACCGTCAAGATCACGCCGGACGCGATCGGCCAGGTCAGCCAGGTGCTGCAGAAGAACAGTCTCGCCACCGACAGCGTGTTCTATGAAACGGTCGGTACGCAAGGTGCGGTGCGGGCCCGGTTTGCCGACATCAGCACGCAGTTCAAGGCCAAGTCGGTGCTCGAGAAAGAACTGAACGCAGCCGATCCAACCGACCCGGTTTATCTGGTGGCGTTCAACCTGTTGCCGAACACGCCGAAATGGCTGCAGGCGCTGCATGCATTCCCGATGAACAAGGGTCTGGACCTGCGTGGCGGCGTGCATTTTTTGATGCAGGTCGATACACGGGCGCTGCTCAACAAGCGCATGCAGGCGGTGCAGGGCACGGCGCGTACGCTCCTGCGGGACAAGAACGTGCGACATGCCGGCATCAGCCGCGCCGGCGACACGGTCGAGATCCTGTTCCGGGACGCCACCACCCGCGCCACCGCACGCGAGACGCTTTTGTCGCAACTGCCGGACCTGGCCCTGGCCGATGCGCCGGGCGAAAACGGCGACCTGAAACTGGTCGCCAGCCTGCGCCCGGAGGCCCTGCGCGCCACGCAGGAAGACGGCGTCAAGCAGAACATCACCACGCTGTCGAAACGGGTCAATGAACTCGGCGTGGCCGAGCCGCTGATCCAGCGCCAGGGCGCTGACCGCATCGTGGTCGAACTGCCGGGCGTGCAGGACGTCTCGCGTGCCAAGGACATCATCGGCAAGACCGCGACCCTGGAAGTGCGGATGGTCGATGAATCGGTCCCGCGCGGCACCGAATTGACGGCCAGCATTCCATTCGGCTCCGAACTGTTCAAGGTCGGCCGCGGCGCGCCGACGGTGTTGTACAAGGAACCGGTACTGACCGGCGACTACATCTCCGGCGCCACGCCGAGCTACGACCAGAACCAGCAGGCATCGGTGTCGATCGACCTGAACGGCGAGGGCGGACGCAAGATGCGCGATGCCACCCGGGCCCGGGTTGGCAAGGGCATGGCCTTCGTCATGTTCGAAAAAAACAAGGGTGAAGTACTGACGGTGGCCAACATCCGCGAGGAATTCGGCTCGCGTTTCCAGATCACCGGCATGGGCACGCCGGAAGCCGCCAATGACCTGGCGCTGCTACTGCGTGCCGGATCCCTCGCCGCACCGATGGAGATCATCGAGGAACGCACCATCGGCCCGCAACTCGGCGCCGAGAACATCACCAAGGGCTTCAATTCGACGCTCTACGGTTTTGCGGCGATTGCGGTATTCATGATGATCTACTACCACCTGTTCGGTTTCTTCAGCGTGGTGTCGCTGGCGGTCAACCTGTTGCTGCTGATCGCCACCTTGTCGACGCTGCAGGCGACGCTCACCTTGCCGGGCATCGCGGCGATTGCCTTCACGCTCGGCATGGCGATTGACGCCAACGTGCTGATCAACGAACGCATTCGTGAGGAATTGCGCAACGGCGCCACGCCGCAAGCGGCGATCGCCACCGGTTTCGACCGCGCCTGGGCGACCATTCTCGACTCGAACGTGACGACCCTGATCGCCGGCCTGGCGTTATTGATCTTCGGCTCCGGTGCGATCCGCGGCTTCGCGGTGGTGCATTGCCTGGGAATCCTGACCTCGATCTTCTCGTCGGTGTTCGTCTCGCGCGGCATCGCCAATCTCTGGTATGGCCGCAAGAAGAAACTGACCAGCCTGTCGATCGGGCAGATCTGGAAGGGTGGGGCGGCTGCAGGCAATGCCGGGGGAGCCGGTGCTTCTACCACGGCAGGAATTACCGGCACCAGTGGTTCAAGTGGCCCCAATGGCACGCTCAACACAACCGGCACAACCGGCACAACCGGCACAACCGGCCTGAACAGCGCCAAAGGCATCAACGGCGCTGCAGGCACCGGCAACACCGGCCGCGGTAGCAGCCCGGCGAAATGAGCAAATTCGGTGGACGGTTCGACACCGTCCTCCGATCCGAACAGAGGCCATGCCGGCGCAGCTGAACAGCACGCCGGTGCGAAAGGAAAGCGATGGAATTTTTCCGCATCAAAAAAGACATTCCGTTCATGCGGCATGCCCTGATCTTCAACGTGATTTCGGCAATCACATTTGTGGCGGCCGTGTTCTTCCTGCTGCACCGGGGCCTGAACCTGTCGATCGAATTCACTGGCGGCACCGTCATGGAAGTCGCCTATCCGAAAGGCGCCAACCTCGAGGAGATTCGCAAGACGGTCGAGGGCATCGGCTTCACGGAGCCGCAGGTGACCAGCTTCGGCAATGCGCAGGACGTGATCATCCGCCTGCCGGTGCGCAAGGATGCCAGCACGGCGCAGATCAGCGACACCGTCATCGGCGCCCTGAAAAAGGTCGAGCCGACGGCGGACCTGCGCCGGGTCGAGATCGTCGGCGCCCAGGTCGGCGACGAGCTGGCGCGCGACGGCCTGTATGCGCTGTTGATGGTGGTGGTCGGCATCGTGATCTACCTGGCGTTCCGCTTCGAATGGAAATTCGCGGTGTCCGCGATCATCGCCAACCTGCACGATGTAATCATCATCCTCGGCTTCTTCGCCTTCTTCCAGTGGGAATTTTCCCTCACGGTGCTGGCGGCAGTGCTGGCGGTGCTGGGCTACTCGGTCAATGAATCGGTGGTGGTGTTCGACCGTGTGCGGGAAACCTTCCGCGATCGGCGTTACGGCAAGCTCGGCACGCCAGAGGTCATGAACCATGCCATCACCAGCACCATTTCCCGCACCATCATCACCCACGGCTCGACGCAGATGATGGTGCTGTCGATGCTGCTGCTGGGTGGTGAGACGCTGCACTACTTCGCGATTGCGCTGACCATCGGCATCCTGTTCGGTATCTATTCCTCGGTGTTCGTGGCGGCGGCCGTGGCGATGTGGCTGGGCGCCAAGCGGGAAGACCTGATCAAGCCGATCAAGGACAAGGACGAGACGGACGGCGCGGTGGTCTGATCCGACCACGCAATAAAAAAGGCAGCCTGCGTTTGCATGGCTGCCTTTTTTACATGACGGCCCGATGGCGGGCCGGTGACGTACATGTGTTCGATCAGTTCTTGACCGCTTCGACCTGAATCTGCAACTTCACTTCCGATGCGAACCGCGGCGTGCCATACGACAGGCCAAAATCCGTGCGCTTGAATTCCGCCGTCGCATTGCCACCGCAGACTTCCCGCTTCAACATCGGATGCATGATGCAGTTGAAGCGGTCGATCTTCAACGGCACCGGTTTGGTCACGCCCAGCAGCGTCAATTCGCCGTCGACTTCGATCGGCTTGTCGCCATCGAACTTGAAGCTCTTCGCCTTGTAGGTAATGGCCGGGAATTTCTCGACATTGAACATGTCCGGGCCCTTGGCGTGTTCGTTCATCTTGGCATGGCCGAAGTCGATCGAGGCGGCATCGATGGCGATGTCGAGTGAGCCGGTCTTGGCAGCCCGGTCGAGCGTGACGGTGCCCGAAGTCTTGTTGAACTTGCCGCGCCAGAAGGACACGCCCATGTGGTCAGCCTCGAAGCTCGGATAGGTGTGGCCCGGGTCGATGGTGTAGGTGTCTGCAAATGCCAGGCCCGAGACGGTGGCAAGCATGGCAAGCAGAAGGCGAGACAATTTCATGGATGTTCCTTTGATTGAATGATGATGCTGCTGCTTCCTGGATCAGGAAGCGACGACGTGAAACTTGATGACGACTTCATCGGCCACCACGCTGGTGTCCTTCCATTCGCCCTCGCCGATGGCATAGGTCAGGCGTTTGATCGGTACGCTGCCATCGAAGACCTGGCGGTTGCCTTCGGTCTTCATGGTCAGCGGGAAGCTGACGTCGGCCGTGCGACCCTTGATGGTCAGCTTGCCGGTGACGGTGAACTTGCCGGCAGCACCCGGCACGATCGCAGTCGACACGAAACCGGCCTTCGGAAACTGGGCGGCGTTGAACCATTCCTTTTTCAGGACTTCCTTGTTGTAGTCCGGGTCGCCCAGGTCGAAGCTGGTGATGTCGATGTCGACGCTGGCCTTGGCGGCTGCCGGGTGGGCCGGATCGTAATCGATCGTTGCCGTGAATTTCTTGAATTTTGCCTCGACCGGCACGTTCAGTTGCTTGAAGACTGCGCCGACCGCGCTTTGTGCCGGATCGGTTTTCAGGACGGCGTCGGCCAGGCCCGGAAGCAGCATGGCGACGCTGACCAGGGCGACGCCGATCGCGGCCGTCTTGCGATGGGGCGTATTTGTAGAAATGAAGTTTAGTGCCGCAGGTGTCATGTCGTTCTCGGAAGAGGTAGCGGTAATCGAAAATGGAAAATCGGCTCGGTCGTCAGTGTGTCGCGATGCGTACCCATGCAACGGTGGTTCGTGATCTGCACTGCCGATGACGTGTCGCGGCTTCCGACACGGTCAGCGCCCGACGCCTGGCAGCATGCGGCCTAATACACCGTCGCGGTCGATCAATTGATGCTTCAGCACCCCGGCCACATGGAGGCAGAAGCCGGCCAGCAGCGTCATGTCAAGCCAGTAATGGACCTGCTTCAAAATCGGCTTCCATTCCGGACTCGGATCGATCAATACCGGCAACGGCAGTACGCCCAGATACACCACCGGCACGCCCGCCGCCAGGCTGTAGAAATAGCCCGATACCGGCACTGCGAAGATCAGCACATACAGCAGAAGGTGCACCCCATTCGCCGCCCGATGCTGCCAACCCGCCATGCTGGCCGGATAGGCTGGCGCCGGATGCGCCAGGCGCCAGATGAGGCGGATGCAGGCCAGGCCGAGCACCGTGATGCCGATCCATTTGTGCCATGAGAAATAGCGCAACTTGGTCGGCGTCAGGCCGGGAATGTCGACCATCGTCACGCCCAGCGCGAAGCCGGCGATGATCAGCAGCGCCATCGCCCAGTGCAGCAGGATGGCGACGCCGGAATACCGTTGTGGTTCACGAAACATCGGATGCGCGGATTGGTTCGATCAGACGGGAAGGTACCGCACTTCCTGGAATGTTGCTGGGGCGTGCAATTTTGGCCAGCTGACGCTGAGATGGATGTTCAGACCGGCGCATGGCAGTCGGTTGCTGCCTCTAGATCGCGCGTGCCAGATCGGCCGCAATGCCGATGTAACTTGCCGGCGTCATCGCCAGCAACTGCTCACGCGCCGCCTGTGGAATTGCCAGCGTGCCGATGAACGCCTGCAGCGCCTCCCGCGTGATGCCCTTGCCGCGCGTCAGCTCCTTCAACTGCTCGTAGGGATTCTCGATGCCATAGCGGCGCATCACCGTCTGCACCGGCTCTGCCAGCACTTCCCAGCTCTGGTCGAGATCTTCGGCCATGCGGGCCGGATTGACTTCGAGCTTGTTCAGGCCGCGCAGGCAGCTGTCATAGGCCAGCAGCGCATAACCCAGACCGACGCCGATGTTGCGCAGCACGGTGGAGTCCGTCAGGTCGCGCTGCATGCGCGAGATCGGCAACTTGTCGGCCATGTGGCGCAGGACCGCATTGGCCATGCCGAGGTTGCCTTCGGCATTTTCAAAGTCGATCGGGTTGACCTTGTGCGGCATGGTGGAGGAGCCGATCTCGCCGGCTTTTGTCGATTGCTTGAAATAGCCGAGCGAGATATAGCCCCAGACGTCGCGGTTCAGGTCGATCAGGATCGTGTTGACGCGGGAGAAGGCATCGAACAGTTCGGCCATGTAATCGTGCGGCTCGATCTGGATGGTGTAAGGATTGAAGGTCAGGCCAAGCCGCTCCTCGATGACTTGCTTCGAGAAGGCCGGCCAGTCATGCTGTGGATAGGCTGACAGATGCGCGTTGTAATTGCCAACCGCGCCGTTCATCTTGCCCAGCAGTTCGACGGCGCCGATACGGCTTGCAGCCCGCCGCAAGCGTGCCACCACATTGGCCAGTTCCTTGCCGAGCGTGGTCGGGCTGGCCGGCTGGCCGTGGGTGCGCGACATCATCGGCTGGGCGGCGTTGGCCTGGGCCAGTGCGGTCAGGCGGTCGATCACTTTCTGCAGCGCCGGCAGCAACACCGTGTCCCGGGCGCGCTTGATCATCATGCCGTGGGCGGTATTGTTGATGTCTTCCGAGGTGCAGGCGAAATGGATGAATTCGGAGGCCGCGAGCAACTCCGGCATGTCCTTGACCTGTTCCTTCAACCAGTATTCGACCGCCTTGACATCATGATTGGTGACCGCTTCGATGGCCTTGATGCGCGTGGCGTCGGCCTCGGTGAAGTCGGCTGCGATCCGGTCCAGGCGGGCGGCCGCCGGCGCAGAAAAGGCCGGAATGCCTTCCAGGCCCGCGGCGGCCAATGCCTGCAGCCAGGCGATCTCGACCTGCACCCGGTGATGCATGAAGCCGGCTTCGGAGAGAATCGGACGCAGTGCATCGGTCTTGCCGGCGTAGCGGCCATCGAGCGGGGACAGGGCGGAGAGTGTGGTGATGGACATGATCGGATGCAAGTGGAAGGGGAATTCGGCGGCAATGCGGCAGTCGGGTCGGCAGCCCTGCGGCAAGGCAGCATTCTACCATCCGGCCCTTCTGCAAAAGCGGTCCCGGCGCCTGTCGCAGGTGTTGTCGGCAGCCCTCGCCGGGCCTGCATGGCGCTTAAAATCCGCTGCCGCCGATGCTATACTCGCCACACCTTTCCTCTTTAAGCCTCCATGAAACTCATCGGTTCCCTTGCCAGTCCCTACGTGCGAAAAGTGCGTATCGTGATGGCGGAAAAAAAGCTCGACTACGACTTCGTGATCGACAATGTCTGGGCTCCCGATACGACCATCCTGGCATCCAACCCGCTGGGCAAGGTGCCGTGCCTGATCATGGAAGACGGCGGCGCGATGTTCGATTCCCGCGTCATCGCCGAATATCTCGACACCCTGACCCCGGTCTGCAAGTTGATTCCGCAGCTAAGCCGCGAACGTGCCGAAGTCAAGTGCTGGGAAGCGCTGGCCGATGGCGTGGCCGATGCCGGCATTCTGGTACGCCTGGAAAAAACCATGCGACCCGAGGGACAGCAAAGCGCGGCCTGGATCGAGCGCCAGATGAACAAGGTGCATGCGGGCCTCAAAGCCATGTCGACCGGGCTGGGCGAGACGCCGTATTGCGCCGGCAATCACTACACGCTGTCGGATGTGGCGGTGGCCTGCACGCTTGACTGGCTGGCTTTCCGGTTCCCGGAAATCGACTGGCGCGGTGATTATCCGAACCTGGCGAAGCTGGTCGACAAACTGGCCGAGCGGCCGTCGTTCAAGGAAACGGCGCCGAGCTGAGCCAGTGGCTGACAGCCGGCTGTCAGCTGTTTATCAGTCATTTATCAGCCGTCAATTAGCTTCCGGTCCGCCCCCAGCCGGCGGTCCGGAAGTCCCGCCATCGACACCATTTCCCCCGGGTCATCAGCGGTCAAGCCTGAATGTGATCGGCACGATCACATCGACAGCGATCTGCCTGCCATCTTCCGCATGTGGTTGAAACAGTGCATGGCGCACGGCGTCGATGGCCGCATCGTCCAGATGCACAAAACCGGACGACACTTCGATGGCGATTCGCCCGGAGCGACCGTTTTCATCGATCCTCACCCGTAACACCACGCGTCCTTGCTCGCCCGACCGCTTTGATTGCGCCGGATACTCAGGCTGCGGCGCCTCCAGATAGCGCACACCGGAAGTGATGGTTTTCGGTCCGGCGGGCCGGGTGGCAGGTGCAGGTGCAGGTGCAGGTGCTGTCGCCGGAGTGTACGTTCGGACGGAGACGGCAGGTGCTGCAGGATCGGTCAGCGCAGGCGAGGCTTCAAATGGCTCGGGGCGCCCACCGGATAGGCGGCTGGATGGCGCTGCGACCGCCGACGGCGCCGGCTTCGGCATCGATGGCGGGATTGGCGCCGGGCGTGGTAGCGCGGCCGGCCGGTTGCCCGGCTGTTTTGGCTTCGGCGGCAGCGGCTTTTGAACTGGTGGCAGGGGAGGCATGGCGGGCGGCAAGGCGGTCGGCGACGGCGCAATGACGGTCACGTCTGGCGGAAAAATGGTCGCCGTCACGATATTGGGCGACATCTGCGGCACGTTCCTCTGCAGCAGGCCATTCTTCAAGACCAGGAAAAAGCCGGCATGCAGCAACAGAATCAGGATCGGCAACACCAGGCGCCGTGTGCGCCTTGGCGGGCGCCAGTGCGGCCCGTCGGCGCGCTCGCCGGGCGGGTTCAAGCAGTCGCGGCGCGGCTGATGATGCCCCCGCCCAGGCATACGTCGCCCTGATACAACACGGCCGACTGCCCCGGCGTGACCGCCCACTGCGCAACCGGGAAGGTCAGCGAGAAGTCGGCGCCGTGCGCATCGTGCAGAATGCAGGCGACATCGGCCTGGCGGTACCGGGTCTTGGCCGTGATGGGCTCGCCGCCGGGTTTCCAGGATGACTTGAGGCCTGACTCACACCCTGATCCCCGGCCTGAATCACGGCCTGAACCATAGTCTGAATCACAGCTTGTTTCCCGGTCTGCTTCTCGGCCGGACTCGCGGCCGGACTCGGGGCCGGACTCGCGGCCGGACTCGCCCGACTGCGGCGCGACGCCGGCAATCCAGCTGGCCTGGTCCGCTCCCAGGCCCGACGACAGAAGCCACGGATGATCATGGCCCTGGACAATGTAGAGGGTGTTGCTGTCGATGTCCTTGCGCGCCACATACCAGGGCGCGCTGTCGCCATCTGGCCTGCGATGGCTCTTGACGCCACCCAGGCCGATGCCCTTGCGCTGACCGAGCGTATAAAAACTTAAACCCACATGTTCACCGACCACCGTGCCGTCGTCGGTTTGCATCGGGCCGGGTTGAAAGGACAGATAGCGATTCAGGAATTCGCGAAACGGCCGCTCGCCGATGAAGCAGATGCCGGTCGAGTCCTTTTTTGCCGCATTCGGCAGCCCGAGGCGGGCGGCGATGTCGCGAATTTCCGTCTTGTGCATTTCGCCCAGCGGAAACAGGGTTCTGGACAACTGCGCCTGGTTCAATCGATGCAGGAAATAACTCTGGTCCTTGCTGGCATCAACGGCTTTCAACAGGTCGAAATTGCCGCTGGCCGCGTCCTGCCGCACCCGTGCATAGTGGCCGGTGGCGATGTGGTCGGCCCCCAGGCGCAGCGCGTGGTCCAAAAATGCCTTGAACTTGATCTCTGCATTGCACAGCACATCCGGGTTCGGCGTGCGGCCGGCCTGGTATTCGCGCAGGAACTCGGCAAAAACCCGGTCCTTGTATTCGGCGGCAAAATTGACGGCTTCGATGTCGATGCCCAGCACGTCGGCCACGCTTACCGCATCGAGCCAGTCCTGGCGGGTCGAGCAATATGCATCATCGTCGTCGTCTTCCCAGTTCTTCATGAACAGGCCAATGACCTCATGACCCTGTTGCTTGAGCAGCCAGGCCGCAACCGACGAATCGACGCCGCCGGACATGCCGATCACCACCCGCTGCCTTGCCATGTCAGTGCGCCAGCACGGTGTCTTGCGTGACCAGCAGCGACAGCGGCGCCCGCTGGCCGCTGCGATAATCGTCCACGCAGCGCAGCACCAGTTCGCTGCGATGGCGCTCCGGGCAGGCAGCCAGTTCGTCGTAGGTCAACCAGAGCACGCGGACGATGCCGTCGTCCAGCGCCGTGCCGTGATCCATGCCGGCCTCGCCGCAAAAAGTCACACGCAAGTAGGTGACATCGGCAGCCGCGCCGGCCGGGCGGAACCGGGCCAGGTAAAAGCCGACCAGGGCGGTCGGGATGAAGTCATGTGCGGTTTCTTCCAGCGTCTCGCGCACGACCGCCTGCAGCAGCGATTCGCCGGGATCGAGGTGACCGGCGGGCTGGTTCAGCCGCAATCCGGCGGGCGTGTGTTCTTCGATGATCAGGAAGCGGCCGGCGCGTTCGATGACGGCAGCCACCGTGACCGACGGTTTCCAGCGGGTAGACATGGCAGGTTTTTCGGCGAAAGCGGGGAGCGCCATTTTACTATCAAGGCCAGGGTCACGAACAGGACCTGGGTTAGACGCGCGACGGCGCGATGTGCGGCGCAAGCGCAAGGCCCAAGCCATGGAAAACTGGTGCAATCGAATGCTTGAATCGACCCGTTCGATCAAACGGTTGAATCGGGCGGCTCGGGACAATGATGAAATCAGGCAGCCGAATCGGTCGAAGCAACCGAACCAAATTGGGTCGAGCAGCAGTACGGAACCCGGAAACACGATCTAAACATTGGCGTTTCAATGAAAAAGCGGCAAAATCAGCGGCGCGCATTATTTCGATGCAAAAAAACATTGCCGCACTGTTCATGCCGGGCGATTACCGCGCCACTGACGCGATCGATTCCTGGCGCAACAACCGCCACATCCCGGCGGCGCTGCAACAGCCGATCGCGCATGCCGTGCGTCCATTGGCTCATTGCCGCAAGAAAACGTCACATCAAGTACGCCGTTGTTTTGCGTGTAAGATCGCCAAGACTTCTTGCAAGCAGATTTGTCGCCGCGTCCGTCGAAACGGGTCCGCATAATAAAAACAGATTTCCTTCACATGTCTGGAGAAGCTCATGAAAATCGGCATACCCGCCGAGACGCGCCCGGGAGAAACCCGGGTCGCAGCCACGCCTGAAACCGTCAAGAAGCTGGTCGCCGGCAAGCACCAGGTGACCGTGCAATCGGGCGCCGGCCTTCTGGCCAGCATCACCGACGATGCGTATGTTGCCGCCGGCGCGCAGGTCGCCTCGGCCGCCGATGCCTTCGGCTGCGACATGGTGCTGAAAGTGCGCGCACCGAGCGCCGAGGAACGCGGCGCCATGCGCAGCGGCACGGTCGTCGTCGGCATGCTCAACCCGTTCGATGCCGATAATCTTGCTGCCATGGCAGCCCACGGCCTGACTGCCTTTGCGCTGGAAGCGGCACCACGGATTTCTCGCGCGCAGTCGATGGACGTGCTTTCATCACAGGCCAACATCGCCGGCTACAAGGCAGTGCTGATGGCCGCCAACACCTACGGCCGCTTCATGCCGATGCTGATGACGGCCGCCGGCACCGTGAAAGCGGCACGCATCCTGATCATGGGTGTCGGCGTGGCCGGTCTGCAGGCAATCGCCACCGCCAAGCGCCTGGGTGCGGTGATCGAGGCTTCCGACGTGCGTCCGCCAGTGAAAGAGCAGGTCGAGTCGCTCGGCGCGAAATTCCTGGACGTGCCCTTCATCACCGATGAAGAGCGCGAGATCGCGCAAGGCTCGGGCGGCTATGCCCGCGCCATGCCGGCCGACTGGATGCGCCGGCAGGCAGAACTGGTGCATGAGCGCGCCAGGCTGGCCGACATCATCATCACCACCGCCCTGATCCCGGGCCGCCAGGCGCCGATCCTGATTTCGGAAGATACGGTCAAGGCAATGAAGCCCGGCTCGGTGATCGTCGACATGGCAGTCGAGCAGGGCGGCAATTGCCCTTTGTCGGAACTGAACCGCACCGTGACCAAGTACGGCGTGCACATCATCGGCGAGCCGAACCTGGCGGCGCTGGTGCCGGCCGATGCGTCGGCTCTGTATTCACGGAATGTGCTCGATTTCCTGAAGCTGATCATCGATGCCGAAGGCGGGCTGGCGATCAACCGGGAAGACGAGATCGTGGCGGCGACGCTGCTGTGCACGGCCGGCGAAGTCCTGCGCAAATAGCCACGGGGCAGACTGCATCGCGTCGCATGCAACCGCGCCGGCCGCTCCATCGAACAAGAAGAAAGAAGAGGACACCATGGAAGTCAGTCACACCATCACCAACCTGATCATTTTCGTGCTGGCGATCTACGTCGGCTATCACGTCGTCTGGACCGTTACCCCGGCCCTGCATACGCCATTGATGGCGGTCACCAATGCGATCTCGGCCATCATCATCGTCGGTGCCATGCTGGCTGCCGGACTGACCGAGGGCCGCATCGGCCAGGTCGCCGGCACCCTGGCCGTGATTCTCGCGGCGGTCAATGTCTTCGGCGGCTTTCTGGTAACCCAGAGGATGCTGGAAATGTTCAGGAAGAAGGAACCGAAAGCAGTTGCGAGCGCCAAGGCAATCGAAGGAGCCAAGTCATGAACATGGATTTCGTGAGCATGAATCTGGTGACGATGATGTACCTGATCGCATCGGTCTGCTTCATCCAGGCCTTGAAGGGCCTGTCGCACCCCTCCACCGCGCGGCGCGGCAATACCTTCGGCATGAGCGGCATGGCGATCGCGGCCGTCACCACGATCGTGCTGATCATCAAGCTCAAATCCCAGCTGGGCGGCAGCAGCCTGGGTTTTGCGCTGCTGCTGTTCGGCCTGCTGGTCGGTGGCGGCATCGGCGCCTATCTGGCGAAAAGCGTCGAGATGACGAAGATGCCGGAACTGGTTGCGGCGATGCATTCGCTGATCGGCCTGGCGGCAGTCTGCATTGCGGTGGCGGTGGTATCGGAGCCATTCCCGTTCAATATCGTCACTTCGCCGGATGCGCCGATTCCCTTCGGTAACCGGATCGAGCTCTTCATCGGCACCTTCGTCGGCGCGATCACCTTTTCGGGCTCGATCATCGCGTTCGGCAAGCTCTCGGGAAAATACAAGTTCCGCCTGTTCCAGGGTGCGCCGGTCAGCTTTCCGGGTCAGCATTTCGTCAATCTGATCCTGGCCATCATGATGATCGGCCTGGGTCTGATCTTCTGCTTCGCGCCAGGTGTGGAGCCGGCCTGGCTGCCGTTCATCCTGATGACCGTCATCGCCTTCGTGCTGGGCGTGCTGATCATCATTCCGATCGGTGGCGCCGACATGCCGGTGGTGGTGTCGATGTTGAACAGTTACTCAGGCTGGGCTGCAGCCGGCATCGGCTTTTCGCTCAACAACGCCATGCTGATCGTGGCCGGTTCGCTTGTCGGCTCTTCCGGCGCGATCCTGTCCTACATCATGTGCAAGGCGATGAACCGCTCGTTCTTCAACGTCATCCTGGGCGGCTTCGGTGGCGATGCAGTGGCAGCGACGGGTGGTGGCTCCGGGGCAGCACGTCCGGTCAAGTCCGGTTCGGCCGACGATGCCGCTTTCCTGATGGGCAACGCCGAAACCGTCATCATCGTGCCGGGCTATGGCCTGGCGGTGGCCCGTGCCCAGCATGCCCTGAAGGAGCTGACCGAAGCGCTGACCCACAAGGGCGTGACCGTGAAATATGCGATCCATCCGGTGGCCGGCCGCATGCCGGGCCACATGAACGTGCTGCTGGCCGAAGCCGAAGTGCCGTACGATCAGGTGTTCGAGATGGAAGACATCAACGGTGAATTTGCCCAGGCCGACGTGGTGCTGGTGCTGGGCGCCAACGACGTCGTCAATCCAGCGGCCAAGGACCCGAAATCGTCGATTGCCGGCATGCCGATCCTGGAGGTCTACAAGGCCAAGACGGTCATCGTCAACAAGCGTTCGATGGCATCGGGTTATGCCGGGCTGGACAATGAACTGTTTTACATGGACAAGACGATGATGGTGTTTGGCGACGCCAAGAAAGTCATCGAGGACATGGTCAAGGCGGTGTCTTGAGCGGCGCCATCGCGGCAGTCCCGGCCACGTAAAAAAACCGCGCCCGCTGAACAGCCGGCGCGGTTTTTTTTTGACCTGTGCAATGCGCCCGGGTGGATGGCTAACGTCGGCCGTAGATCATCTGCTCGGCCAGCAGACGCCGTGCAGGCACCACGGCGTCGATCGCTGCCAACGACACGCCCATCATCGACTGCGTCAATGTGCCCGCCATTCCCGCCGTCGTACCGGCAAACACCCGTGCCATCACGTCGGTCAGGCGAATCGTCGCGCCGCGATCAGCATGGCGCTCGCGCAGGAAGGCCTGCAGTGTCGCCGGCGAACGCACCTGTGTCAGCAGTCTTGCCAGCACCGCCGCATCCCGCAGTCCGAGATTGAGCCCCTGGCCCGCCACCGGATGCAGGGTCTGCGCGGCGTTGCCGATGGCGACCGTCCGCGCGGTGGCTGCCGGATCGGCATTCAGGCCCAGCGGATAGGCGCTGCGGGCGGCCACATGCTGAAAGCGGCCGACGCGCTCGCCGAATGCCGCTTGCAGCGCCGCCAGAAATGCGACATCACCGAGTGCCATCAGGCGTTGCGCATGCTCCGGCCGCATGCACCAGACAAGCGCATAGTGCGTGGCTGGTGCCTCAGCCGATGCCAGGACCGCTTGTGGCAGAAGCGCCAGCGGACCTTCGTCGGTAAAACGTTCGAAGGCCCGTTGCGGCAAGGGCGCACTCACGGCGACCTGTCCGACGATCGCAGTTTGCAGGTAGTCATGCGAGCGGACTTTGGCAGCCTGACTGCTGAACAGGCCGCCTTCGGCCTGCACCACCAATTCGGCCGTGATCGATTCGCCTTCCGCCAACCGCAGTTCGACATGCGCTTCGGTTTCGTTCATCGCCGTCACCGTCGCCGGCCGCATCGCCTGCATTCCCCTGCGGTTCAGCGCGTTCGACAGCGTCTCGACCAGTGCGCCGTAGCGGGTCACATAGCCGAGCGCCGGCAGCCCGTATTCGCTGGCGTCGATCAGCGTGCGGCCGAAGTACCCGCGCCGCGAGACATGGATTTCCCGGATCGCGCTGGCGGCAAGCGGCCAGGCCCCGATTTCCTGCAGCACCTGGCTGCTGCCATGGGAAAGTGCAATCGAACGTGGATCGGCACAGGCCTTCTCCAGCGGTTTCGCGTCCAGCAGGGCGATGCGGCCCGGCGCGAGGCCGCGATGCACCAGCAAACCGGCGAATGCGAGACCGACCGGGCCTGCGCCGCAGATGGCAATGTCGTAGTTCATGGTCGAATCGGTACGGGTTCGGTTAAGCAGCTATTTCCCAAAAGCCATGAAAGCAGTCGGGCACGGCTTCGCGTGGAATATTCTTTATTCGTATCGAAGTCATGGCTCTCATGCAAAGCAAATAGGATTTGGAGGGAAAATTCAAGCGCTGCGCGAGAGCGATGAGGTGGATGCGGATGCGGTTGCTTCCATGCAGTTGATCAATCACTTTGGGAGTGAAGTCCGTGGACACATCCACCTGCATATTCGAATCGCCAATGTACAAAGTTTTTCAAGACGAAAGCCATATTTGGTTGCAACGAAGCAGCGATCCTGAGACCAATCTCTCGATCTTGAACACGGACACCACAGAGCGCGTTGCCATCTCGGATCATATGAAGGCGATGCTGCAACCCCTGTCGTTTATCGACCATCCGCGCGACATGCTCCTGCTCGGGCTCGGTGGCGGCGCTGCAGTCCGGTTCATCGATCGTTATTTACCGGAATTACAGTTGACCGCGATCGAAATCGATCCGGACATTGTTGCCATTGCACAAACCTATTTTTCTCTTCCGCAAGCTGACGAACAGTTCCGGGTCGTCGTGGCCGACGCCGCCGAATTCGTTCGGCGCGAGGCGGCGCCGTGCGATTTCATTCTTTCCAATGCTTTCGGCGAAAAGAACCACATGAGCGACGCGCTGCACGATGCGGAATTCTACAAGTCATGTCATCGGATCCTGCGCACCGACGGCGTGATCGCGGTCAATATCTTCCGTCCCCCTGCCGACTGGGGACGAGCGTATCTTGAGATGCTCAACAGAATTTTTGCAGAGGTATATTTTATCAAGCTCAGCGAAATCAGTTTTGTCATGGTGTTGTGCAAGGACCGGGTAAGCCGACGCTGGCCGTCGATTCTGCGTACTGCAACACGGCTCGACTGCAGCACATCGAGTGCAGAAGTCGACTTCGCCGGATTCGTCACGCGATTGCAGGCCGGTCTTGCAATCCAGCAGGCAGCCGGGACACGGTAGGCCGACCCCGCCCTGCAGGTTGCTACCGATCAGTTGGCCTGCTGCTGACGATCTCGCATCGTGGCTTCGATTTCGGCAATCGTCTTTGGCGCGCTGGCGCTCAACACCTCGCAGCCAGTCGGCGTGATCGCCACATCATCTTCGATGCGAATGCCAATGTTCCAGAACTGCGGCGGGACGTCCTCCGCCGGGCGGATGTAGATGCCCGGCTCGACGGTCAGTACCATGCCGGGCCTGAGTTGGCGGGATGACCGCACGGCGGCGCTTGCCGCCGACGCCGTCACAGGCGCGGTGCCGATCTGCAGCAATTCACGCGCCGCGCCGGGCGCACGCTGCCCGGCATGGTGGAACGGCTCGCCAGCTTCCCGCGGCTCGCGATAATCGCCCGTGTCATGCACATCCATCCCCAGCCAGTGGCTGGTGCGATGCATGTAGAAACGCCGATAGTCACCATTGGCGATCACGTCGTCAATGCTGCCGACGCGGTCGGCGACAAGCAGGCCGGCATCGAGCATGCCCTGCGCCAGGATGCGCACTGCAACGTCGTGGACGTCCGTAAAGGCGGCGCCGGGGCGGGCCGTGGCAATCGCTGCTTTTTGCGCTTCGAAGACGATCTCGTACACCATCCGCTGCGTCTCCGAAAACCTGCCATTGGCAGGATAGGTGCGCGTGATGTCAGAGGCGTATCCCTCGTATTCGCAACCGGCGTCGATCAGCACCAGGTCGCCGTCCTGCAGCACGGCTGCGCCGGCCCGGTAATGCAGCACGCAGGCGTTCGCACCGGTGGCGACGATGGAGGTATAAGCGGGAAAATCCGAGCCGGCATGGCGAAACGCGTGCAGCAGTTCCGCCTCGATCTGATATTCGGTCTTGCCCGGCTGCGAGCAGCGCATCGCCCGCGCGTGCGCTTCGCCGGAGATGGCGGCGGCCCGGCGCATGATCGCCAGCTCCCCGGCGTCCTTGAACAGGCGCATGTCGTCGAGCAGCGTGCGCACGTCATGCAGGGTGGCCGGCGCGCTGACGCCGGCCCGCGCCTGGCTGCGCACGGCAGCAAGCCAGCCGCGCAGGCGCGCATCGAAACCGGCATCCCGCCCGATGGCGCAAAAAATCGCCGGTGCATCCGCCAGCAGGGTTGGCATCTGCGCATCGAGCTGGGCGATGTCGACGCCGGCGTCGAGTCCGAAAGTCAGGCAGGCGCCTTGCGGCCCATGCCTGAAGCCATCCCAGATCTCCCGTTCGGCATTCTTCTCGCGACAGAAAAGCAGCGTGCGGCCGGCGCTGCCGTCAGCCGGCGCCACCAGCACCAATACTGCCTCTGGCTCCATGAAGCCACTCAGGTAATAGAAATAGCTGTCGTGCCGGTAGGGATATTCGACATCGCTGTTGCGCATCGCTTCAGGCGCAGTCGGCAGGATCGCCACGCCGCCGCCGGCGGCACGCATCCGTTCCATCAATCGCGCGCGGCGGGCGGCGTAGCTGGCGTTGCGTTGTGTGTTCATTTTGTTTTTCCAGAAGCAGGCACGATCGGGCCGCGGTTGGCCAGCGGGGCATTCAAGGCATCCAGCTGAGCCACCGTGCCGACATTGACCCACGTACCCGCATACAGCTCACCACCGATCAGGCCACGCGCGGCATGATCGCGCAGGATCGGCGCCAGCTTTGCGCGGCTGCCCGATTCGACCGATGCAAACATTTCCGGCCGATAGACGCCGATGTTGCCGAAAGTAAGCAGCGGGCAGTGTTCACTGGCGTCATTGGCAATCGTGAAATTCTTCAGTGCAAAATCCCCCGCGAGGTGATGCTCCGGATTTTTTACCAGGTACAACCAGGCGACGTCGCGCTGGTGCGGCAGATAGGGCGTGCCGCGATGGTCGGTGTCGGCCAGTACATCCTTGACCTGTTCGTAATCAAAATGCGGACAATAGATGTCGCCCGAGACAGTCACGAACGGCGCCTCACCCAGCAGCGGCAGAGCTTTCGCGATGCCACCGGCGGTTTCCAGCGCGGTGCCTTCCGCGGAATACTGCAGCCGGGCGCCGAGCTGCGCGCCATCTTCCAGGGCATCCTCGATCATGTGGCCCAGGTGTGCATGATTGATGACGATCTCGGTGATGCCGGCGCGCACCAGCGACAGGATCTGCCAGACGATCAGCGGCCGGCCGCGCACTTTCAACAGCGGCTTGGGGCAGGTATCGGTCAATGGGCGCATGCGTTCGCCGCGGCCGGCGGCCAGGATCATGGCTTTCATGGTCTGCCTCGTCAGAATGTGTAGCCGACCTGCGGCGCCTTGCCGTCGAGCGCTTCGAGCAGCACCAACAGTGGCTTCAGTTCCTTGTAACGGCCGGCAGCCGTGCGGATGTAATGCATCACCAGCGGCAGATTCTTCAGGTAGGCATCCTTGCCATCCCGGTGATGCAGCCGGGCAAAGATGCCCAGCACCTTCAAATGGCGTTGCACGCCCATGAATTCGAAGTCGCGGTAGAAGGCGTCGATGTCGGGCGCCACCGGAAGGCCGGCCCGGCGGGCGCGCTCCCAGTACCGGATCGCCCAATCAAGCACCATTTCCTCGTCCCACGCGATGTAGGCGTCGCGCAGCAGCGATACCAGGTCGTAGGTGATCGGGCCATACACCGCATCCTGAAAGTCGAGAATGCCGGGGTTGCCGCGCTCCAGCACCATCAGGTTGCGTGAATGGTAGTCGCGGTGCACGGTGACCTGCGCCTGCGCCAGGTTGTTGGCCAGCAGTGCATCGAAGACCTTGTCGAGAGAGACCGATTGGGCGTCGGTCAGGGTCGTACCCAGATGCTTGCCGATGTACCACTCCGGGAACAGCTTCAGTTCCCGCAGCAGCATCGCGCGGTCGTATTCCGGCAGCACGCCCGGTCGGCTGTGCACCTGCATCAGCACCAGGGAATCGATGGCATCGAGGTAGAGCGCATGGGCGGTGTCGGCATTGAGCTGGTGCAGATAGGTGGTGTTGCCGAGATCGGTGAGCAGCAAAAAACCGCGTTCGGCATCCTGCGCCAGCACCTGCGGCACCGATACGCCGGTGTTACCCAGCAGGCCGGCAACCTGGACGAAGGGCCGCACGTCTTCCTGTGGCGGCGGCGCATCCATCACGATCAGACTGCCGCCATCAGGTGTGTCGACCCGAAAATACCGCCGAAAACTGGCGTCGGCAGAGGCCACCCGCAGGGATTCGGGCAGCACGGGTTGCCCGTCGAGGCCAGTGAGCCAGGTTTGCAGGGCGATGAAGCGGGGATCGGACGGAGGGCCGGATTGAAGACCGGACGGCGCAGATGTTGCGTTGGACAAGGTCATGGACAGTGATTTAAGCAATGACAAGGGAAATAACCGGGAACCCGCAGGGAATGCGCAGGCAAGCGCGCGAAAGCGGCGCCGGAACACGGTCGAAGGGGACTGTTCCCCTATAATAAGGGATTCGATTGCAAAAATCGCGATCCGCCTTCAATCCCTCCTTCCCTGGCCTCATGACCTGGTTTCCTGCGTCTTCCGTCCCACCGTTTCGCCGCCGTCTGGTCTCCATCGCAGTCCACCGCAGCTTCCTGCGCACGGCGCTTGCCACCGGCGCGGTCATCGCCGTGGCAATGCCGTTGCCGGCCGCCGCCCAGTTCCAGAGCACGCCCAAGCAAAAGCCGAAGCTGGTGCGGCCGGATGAATCGAACCTGCCGGCAAATCTGCAGGCCGAGCAGATGACCGGCCGGCCCGACCGCGAGATCATCATGGAGCGCGACGTCGAGATCACCCGCGGCTCGACCAGGCTGCAGGCCGACCGTGCCACTTATCATGTGGTCGAGGATGAGGTGGAGGCCACCGGCCACGTCCGCCTGCAGCGCTTCGGCGACCGCTACACCGGCGAGGACGTGCAGCTGAAGATGGATTCCGGCGTCGGTTACGTCTCCAAGCCGACCTACCGGCTCGAGATCAACCAGGGCCAGGGCTCGGCCCAGCGCATCGATTTCGAATCGCAGGAGCAGGCGGTCGTCACCGAAGCCACCTACAGCACCTGCGAAGGGCCGGATCCATCCTGGTACCTCAAGGCCAAGACACTCGATCTGGATACCGGCCGTGAGCTGGGGGTGGCGCATTCCGCAATCGTGTATTTCAAGGGCGTGCCGATCCTGGGCGCGCCGGCCATGTCGTTTCCGTTGTCGGACGCGCGCAAGAGCGGTTTCCTGCCGCCGATGATCGGCACCACCAGCACCGGCGGTTTCGAGGTGCTGGCGCCGTATTATTTCAACATCGCGCCCAACCGCGATCTGACCTTGTATCCGAAAGTCATCACGAAACGCGGCCTGCAGGTCGGCGTCGATGGCCGCTATCTCGGCGGCACCTATGCCGGCCAGACGCGCATCGAGGGCCTGGCCAATGACCAGCAGACGCACACCAACCGCTGGGCCGTGGCGTCGACCCATACCCAGACCCTGCTGCCGGGGCTGAATTTCAACTGGGACATCAATGCCGCCTCGGACGACAATTATCCGAGCGACTTCTCGCATTCGATCACCACCAGCGCCCAGCGCCTGCTGCTGCGTAACGTCAACCTGACCTATGGCGGCAGCTTCTGGAGCGCCGCCATCCGCAGTTCGAATTATCAGGTGCTGCAGGATGTCGCCGCGCCGATCGCCCGGCCGTACGACCGTCTGCCGCAGATCACCCTGAACGCCGCGCGCCAGGACGTGATGGGGTTCGACTGGGCAGTCGATTCGGAGATCACGCGCTTCTACCATCCGGACCTGCAGAAGGGCGACCGGGCGGTGATCAATCCGAAGATCAGCTATCCGGTCATCGGCGCCGGTTATTTTCTGACGCCGCGCCTGTCGGTGCATGCGACCCGTTATCAACTCCAGGATCTGCCGGCCGGCAGCGGCGTGCCAGGTGGATCGCGGGATTCGGAACTGAGCCGCGTGCTGCCGACCCTCTCGCTCGATGGCGGCCTGATCTTCGAGCGCAACAGCGGCCTTTTCGGCAAGAACATGACGCAGACCCTGGAGCCACGCCTGTTCTATGTACGCACGCCCTATCGGGATCAAAGCCTGTTCCCGAATTTCGATACGGCGGAAGCCGATCTGAGTTTTTCGCAATTGTTTTCAGAGAACAGGTTCATCGGCAACGACCGCATCAGCGACGCCAACCAGATCACCGCTGCCGTGACCTCGCGTTTCATCGAGACCAATGGCGCCGAACGGCTGCGCATGGCGCTCGGCCAGCGTTTCTATTTCTCGACGCCGCGGGTGTCGATCAATCCGATCATCAGCCCCAGCCGCTCGGACCTGCTGGCGTCGGTCTCGGGCAAGATCACCCGCAGCATCAGCGTCGACGCCAACGTGCAGTACAGCGAAAGCGTGAACCAGGTCGTGCGTGCCAACTACGGCACGCGCTGGCAGCCGGCACCGAAACGGGTGCTCAATCTCGAATACCGGCGCGACGTGCCCAATAACCTGCAGCAAGTGGAATTCTCGACCCAGTGGCCGATCGCCCAGCGCTGGTATGGCGTGGCGCGGGTGAATTATTCGCTGATCGACCACAAGATTGCAGAAGGACTCGGCGGGCTCGAATACAAGGCCGACTGCTGGTTGTTTCGCATCGTCGGCCAGCGCACGCCGACGGCCACCAACCAGACTTCATCCTCGCTGTTCTTCCAGCTGGAGTTGAATGGACTGACACGGCTGGGCTCCAATCCGCTCGATGCGTTACGATCCAGCATACCTGGCTACCAGAACGTCAATCTGCCTGGCAACCTTTGAATTTCCGCAATTATCTGATGCAATCATTTATGGATGTCCTGTCATGATGCAAGCCGCCTCGTTTTCCTCCACCGGCCGCAAGCTGCCGGTCCTGTTGCTGTGCCTGATGTCGATGCTGGCCTTGCCGGCCGCTGCCCAGTTCAAGCCGGGCCTGCGTCCGGAAGCCGGCACTGCGTCCAACCCGACACCGGTGGCGCCGGCCAAGGCTGCCGCAGCAGGCACGCGGCCGGTCGATTCGATCGCCGCCGTGGTCAACAACGACGTCATCACCCGCAACGACCTGACGCAACGGGTACGTATCGTCGAGCGTCGCATGCGCACCCAGAAGATTGCCATGCCGCCACAGGATCAACTCGAAAAGCAGCTCCTCGAACGCATGATCTCCGATCGCGCCCAGGTGCAGATGGCAAACGACATGGGCATCCGGATCGACGATGCGCTGCTGGACCGCGCCGTGGCCCGCATCGCCGAACAGAACAAGCTGTCGATCACGGAATTTCGCAATGAGATCGAACGTGACGGCACGCCCTACGCCCTGTTTCGGGAAGAGATCCGGGAAGAGATCACGATCCAGCGCCTGCGCGAACAGGAAGTCGACAAGAAGATCCAGATCACCGATTCCGAGATCGACGCCTATCTGAACAGCGCCACCGGCGCCCAGGCACAGGAAGAAGTCAACCTGGCGCAGATCCTGGTGCGCATTCCGGAAAATGCCAGCGCCGAACAGATTGCCACGCGCCGCGCACGGGCCGAGGATGTGTTCCGTCAATTGAAGACCGGCGCCGATTTCGGCAAGACCGCCGCCACTTATTCGGATGCGAATGACGCGCTCGAAGGCGGCAATCTCGGCTGGCGCAATGCCGACCGCCTGCCGCAACTGTTCGTCGATGCCACTGCCGGCCTGAAGCAGGGCGAGACCTCGAAGATCGTCAAGAGCGCCAACGGCTTCCACATCCTGCGGGTGGCCGGACGGCGTTCGGTTGCCGACGGCAAGGTCGCAGGCGCTGCCAATGCGGTGCAACAAACGCATGCACGGCATATCCTGATCAAGGTGAACCAGATCGTGACCGCGGCCGAGGCCAAGCGCAAGCTGACGGATCTGAAGGAGCGGCTGGACAACAAGTCGGCGAAATTCGAAGATCTTGCCAAACTGTTTTCCAACGACCTGTCGGCCTCCAAGGGCGGAGATCTCGGATGGGTCTATCCGGGCGACACCGTGCCGGAATTCGAGCGGGTGATGGATGGCCTGAAGCCGGGCGAAGTCAGCGCCCCGGTCGAGTCGCCGTTCGGATATCACCTGATCGAAGTCCTGGAACGCAAGGCCGACGATGTCTCGCGCGAGCGGCAGCGCCTCACGGCGCGCCAGGCAATCCGCGAGCGCAAGTTGGACGAAGCGACCCAGGACTGGGTGCGCCAAGTGCGCGACCGCGCCTATGTCGAGATTCGCAACGATGACCGGTCCTGACCGATCGGCCGTGAAATGACGCGGCCCGTCATTGCAGTGAGTTGCGGCGAGCCGGCCGGCATTGGCCCGGAAATTGCCATTCGCGCCGCCTGGCAGTTGCGCACCGATGTCAACTGTGTCCTGATTGGCGATGCCGCGTTCCTGGCAATGACTGCAGCCGACATCGACCCGGCGATTCGGCTGATGGCAGTATCGATCGAAGCCGTCCGCAATGACGGATTGCCTTTGGTGGATGCCGATCGCCTGTTGGTGGTCGATTGCCCGCTGCATGCGCATGTGACGCCTGGCGTGCTGGATGTGCTCAACGGGCGCTACGTGCTCGATTGCCTCGATCTCGCCATTGAATCCGCCCTGCAGCGCTGGAGCGATGCGATCGTCACTGCGCCGCTGCAAAAGAGCATCATCAATGACGCCGGCGTGCCGTTCACTGGACATACCGAATATCTGGCCGCGAAGACCGGCACGCCGTTGGTGGTGATGATGCTGGCGGCGGGTGCGGGTGCAGGTCCAGGTGCAGGTGCAGGCACCGATACCCCGCCGCTGCGGGTGGCCCTGGCCACCACCCACCTGGCCTTGAAGGATGTACCGGCGGCGCTGACCGCGGAGCGTCTGTCGCATGTACTTGAGATCATCCATTACGACCTGCAACGCAAGTTCGGCATCGTCCGGCCGCGCATACTGGTCACGGGGCTGAATCCGCACGCCGGCGAGAACGGCTATCTCGGACGCGAGGAAATCGATGTCATTGCACCGGTGATCGCAGCGCATCAGGCACTGGGCGTCGACGTGCGCGGTCCGTTCCCGGCCGACACGCTGTTTCAGCCCAGGTATCTGCGCGATGCGGACTGCGTGCTGGCGATGTATCACGATCAGGGCCTGCCGGTGCTGAAATTCGCCAGCTTCGGCCGTGGCGTCAATGTCACGCTCGGGCTGCCAATCATTCGCACGTCGGTCGATCATGGCACCGCGCTCGACCTGGCTGCCCAGGGTGTCGGTCATGCGGACCATGGCAGCATGCGGGAGGCCATGCTGCTGGCCGCGCAGATGGCGCGGGCAGTGCCGGCGACAGTTGCCACGCCGCCGATCTGACGATTGATCCGTGACTGCTTGTCCGTCACTTCTGATCTGACTGCAATTCCGATCGCACATTCATGAAACACATCGCCAGAAAACGCTTCGGTCAGAATTTTCTGACTGACCACACTGTCCTGCAGCGCATCATCGCCGCGATCGATCCGCAGGCCGACGACACGATGGTCGAGATCGGCCCCGGCCTGGCCGCCATGACGCGTCTGCTGCTGCAGGGCGTGAATCAACTGCATGTGGTCGAGCTGGACCGCGACCTGGTCAAGCGGCTGCAGGCTGGCTTCGATCCGGCGCGCCTGATCGTGCATTCCGCCGATGCGCTGCAGTTCGACTTCACCAGCCTGCCGGTGCCACCGGGGCGCAAGCTGCGGGTGGTCGGCAACCTGCCGTACAACATCTCCAGTCCGCTGTTGTTCCATCTCGCGGAGATTGCGCCCCACGTGCAGGACCAGCACTTCATGTTGCAAAAGGAAGTGGTGGAGCGGATGGTGGCCGAACCGGGCAGCAAGACCTATGGCCGACTGTCGGTGATGCTGCAGTGGCGCTATGCGATGCAGCTGATGTTCATCGTCCCGCCGACCGCCTTCGATCCGCCGCCGCGGGTGGAGTCGGCCATCGTGCGCATGATCCCGATTGCGCAGCCGCTGGCCTGCAACGCGCAGGCGCTGCAGCAGGTGGTGCTGAAAGCTTTCTCGCAGCGGCGCAAGGTGATCCGCAACTGCCTGGCCGGGATGTTTTCGGAGGACGATCTGCGCGCGGTCGGGATCGATCCGCAGCTGCGTCCGGAAGCGATTGCACTGGCGCAGTACGTGGCGCTGGCAAACCGGCTGCCGGGGCAGGTGGTCGAGGCGGTGGCGTTCTCTGATGCAATGCACCCGTCAGCGCTCAAGGGCAACAGCGAGACTGGCGACGGCGACGGCAAATAGGCCTGGGGCTGGCCCGGATATCGTTCAGCGAATTCGGCCGCGACTTGCTGCCTGAACTTGCACCATGGATGACGGCTGACAAGAGCGTCCCAGGTCGCGTCAACACCTTTTTACGTTCGTTCTGTCGGCCTTGAGGTAGGCGCAGGACGCAATCAATGTCGTCGTCAATATTGCGAATTTGGCAATATTTGAAAAAACCCGGTGCGGACTGCACCCATACTCTGCGCGGCCGCCCGACGGAGTGGATCACGTGTCTTGTACTGTCCGATCTGAACGCGGTCAGTCTCGTGTTGCAGTCGACTCGACACCGCCAGCCGGTTTTCGAAGCGTCGCCTCGCATTCCTTGCCCCTTCACGACCAACTCTCTCATCAGGCCGACGATGAAAACCAGTGTGCAGGAATTTCGCCGGGCGATTGCCCAACACTTGACACTTCCGGGCCGCCCGTCGACATCCGCGGAGGCTGCACCTGCCTCACCGATAGCGTCGAAACCGAAGTCGACCATGTTCGGAAGACTGCGAAAAACAAAGCCTGCTATCGATCTGTCGCCGGAAAGCGTCACCCATCGAAGCTCCGGTAGCGATACGCATGACAACGGCAATCATGTCGCCACCGGCAGCACGCTGCGAGCCAAGGTGTCTTTCGATCTTCCGTTTTATCGTCAGGACGACGACAACGAAAGCAAGGCGCCATCGTTGAAACAACCGCTTGATGCAAAAGCCAATTCAAGGAAGATACTCCTTGAATCTGGAAACACGCCGCATCCCCGGTTTCCATTTTCAGTCTGCGACACCGAGGTCCGGCAAGCGGCACGTCAACTGGTGTCATCGATCGACGAGCGGGTGCAGGCAATCTCCAGACAGGTCGTATCGCTGGAAGAAAATCTTTTGTCAGCCGAGCGTCGATGCCTGGAGCTGCGGAAGAGTATCTCGTCGCGGCCGCAAGCAAAAATTTCCGGGCTCGATGCTGATTCGCTCGACCGGGCCGGGAATACCGACCTGGGTCGCACAGGATTGAAGGGAGATCACCGGCGTGTTTCTATTGAAGGGCAGGAAGCGGCGATCGATGCGCTACTCGGCGCGCATGTCGCAGAGAACGCCGCGCTCGACATTCGGGCCACCTGCGCCAACCGATTGCAGGCAGCCGAACGGTCCCTGCAGAAGACCATGAAGGCACGATACGACCTGCAACGGCTGGTGGCAAAAACCGGTGAGGTTGTCGAGCGTGGCCGGCAGGCAGCAGTCAAGGCCCGGGCATCGCGCGACCACATCATCAAGTGCAGGAATGATGTCGGCCATGACCATGACCCACGCCCACAGCCGAGGCCGTTGACGCCCAATCAATCCGAGCTCATTGAAACGACCGTGATCCATCATGCGCAGCGTGCGGAAGAAAAAGCGACATCGGCAGCCGATGCATGCAGGAAGTTGATCTGGTTGCGAAAAATCGTTGCCCGCACGGTCACCGAGCCGGAGGTGCAGGTCGCCGCCCTGACGTACATGGATCTGCAGATCATCCAGGCAAAAAGTGCCGATCAGAAGGCGGCGGCCGCTGCCAGGACCTGCATCAGACTGGCCGAAGAAATCATGCATTCGATGCTGGAACAGCGTCCGTCTTCACCACCATCTTCACCATCACCAGCACGCAGTAGTTCGTCTGTATCCACCGAGAGCGAGCATCGTGACCCGTGCAACAAGCAAACGGACTTCATGAAAACCTGGACTGCAAAGCGATTGGAATTGACACAAGACTTCGGTATCGACGATCGCAATGTAGCTGTCACCAGATCGACGGCGGAGGCTGCCGCAGACCACGCATTCACGGAATTGAAAGATTTCAAAACCGAACAGAAAATGCGGAGAAACACCACGTACGATGCAGACCGAATGATGGAAGCGCAAGAGAATGCAGTCTCCTTATCGCCTGGCTTGGCGTCGGAGCATGGAGCACAACGCATCGCCGCAATCAACGACGATTCAGCCATGCGAACCGAACGTGCGAAAACTGATCTGCAAGACACGGAGCAAATTGGGGACGCGTTCAGCGAAAAAGAGGTACTGGCCGCGATTCGCTGGATGGCCGCGACAGCGCAAGAATCTGACACAGAGTCGGTTCCAGGCGACGTGCCGCCGACTGAAAGTCTGACAGCTTCACCAGTCCGAAAGAAAAGTTTTTTCCGGCGGTTGCTGCAAAAATTGCCGCGTCCAGGATGGCGTTGAGATTTTCACCTGCAATCTCGGTGCGGTGCGCAAGGTGCTGGTGTTGATTGGCTGCTCGGTCGCACTGCCGGGACGGTTGTTCAATATCGCCGGCAGCTAGATTGCCGAGCCTGTCGTCGACGAATTGTTTTCATCTGCCGCCACCGCTGCATGGAGTTTTTCGGCTTCGATCGCTTCGTGGTGTGCATGGGCAGCGGATTTTGCCGCAGCCGTCTTGGCCAAAGCCGCTTCCGGGCCAGCACCGGGTTTCGCTGCAGCCTTGCTTGCCTTGTCGCTGGCCTTGGCGGCCGCCGTTGCATCCGCCCGGGCAGCTTTTGCAGCCGCATGCGCGGTTTCGCTGCTGACGGTTTGGCCGGCCGCGATCCCCTTCTGCAAGGTGGCATCTGCATCCGCTTGTGCTGCTGCCGTCGCACCAGCGGCGGCGTTCACGCGTGCCTGGGCAGCGACTGTTGCGGCGTCCGGTGGAGGCAGATAATTGAGATAGCCGAAGCTGGCCAGATCCTTGACCGATATCTTGGTTGGCTTGCTGGTATCCCAAGGGTTTTCTACGGTAGCGATTCCGGTTGCCTTGTCGATGGACGTGACGGCGAACGCGTGCCGTTCAAATTTTATAGTCAAATATCCCATCCGTTAGAACGGCACATCTGGCCACACGTCAGCCGAACAGTGCTGCTGACGATTCGCCTGCCGGAATCGCACCGGCAATGCCCAGGTAGAACGCGCTGCAAGCAGACGATCTGGTGACAGAGGTTGGGGCGCCGTTCTGCTGGCACCCGACCGGGCATGCGCTTCATGCGCTGCTATGAGCCTTTTACGAACGACTGACCAGTACGCCCATACATGCTTCGCACGATTCCTCACGGGGTCGGCAAAGGTGACATGGTCGCCATTGCGGGTCGGAA
>JAYTLK010000106.1:0-31954 GCA_043729515.1 Herminiimonas sp. | reverse complement strand
CAAGTTCAGGCACGTCCTCCTGCTGTTTTCAAGGCGTCGCCGTTGTTTGTACATCCCTGAAATCGGGCAGTGCAGTGCGTTCCAGATGACGCAAAACCCGCCAGCACAGCTATACTTGTATTCCGTATACAGACAACCTTCCGCAATGCCCAAGCTGACAAAAATTCAGGTCCGCCCCGACTTCGTCGATGAGGTCTACAAAAGCCTGCTCGATGCCATCAGCGACGGCTCACTTGCGCCGGGCGCGCGCATCACCCAGGAAGAAATCGCCGAGCAGCTACACGTGTCGCGCTCGCCCGTGCTGCAGGCATTGCGGCTGTTGAAGAAAGATGGCCTGGTGCAGGACGCGCCAGGCCGTGGCATCGTGATTGCGCCGCTCGATGCGGACTGGATCGGCAACCTTTATCAGGTGCGCGGCGCACTGGACGTTCTGGCCGCGCGTCTGGCAGCCGAGCGAAAGCATGACATCGGGCGCGAGGTGATCGACGCCGGCCGCAAGGCTGCGCGCGGCAAGAACGTCAAGGCGATGATCGATGCCGACATCGCGTTTCACACAAGTATCTACCGCGCCTCCGGCAATCCCCTGATCTTCGACACCACGCAACTGCACTGGGTGCATCTGCGCCGGGTGATGGGGGCCGTGCTGCAGTCGGCAGCACAGCGGGAATCGATCTGGGATGAGCATGCGGCGATTGCCGAGGCGATCGCCGCTGGCAACGCGCCGCTGGCAGCCCGGTTGTCTGAAAATCATGCACACGTGGCGAGAGAAAATCTCATCTCCCGCCTGGGTGAGGTGCTCGATACCAGCCAGCGGCCGGCCAGGCAGCCGCAGCATGGGCGAGGCGGTTAGAATTTTCACGCTGAAAACTTGATACCGGCGCCGCGCAGACACGCATGGCCGTCGCCAGGGTCAGTGATCTTGAACGCCGGCAGAATGATGCCGTTAATCCGTTTCGGCCCCTGCACTTGCCCTTGCACTTGCACATGCAAATGTATCGCTTCGCTCCTCTTGATCAGGTAACCGGCCGCCGGACACCGGGTTTATTTTTTTCGCCCGCCATCGCTCTCGATGAAGGCGACGATCCGTTCCAGAGTCGGCGCCAGACCCCGCAGTGGCCTGGCAATCGAACCGACCAGGCTTGCATGCGAGGTGCCGTCGTAATAGACCGTATCCACTGGCACGCCCGCCTGCTGCAATGCCTTGGTCAGGCCACCCGTGTTGCGTACCGGGTCGACCAGATTGTCCTTGTTCGCAGCGATCAGCAGCGTGGGCGGAGCCTGTGCCGTGACGTGGTTGATCGGTTGCGACTCGGCCGGCGTGTTCGGATAGAAAAACACCGGCCGCACGATTTCATCCTTGATCGGAATGAAATCATAGGGCCCGGCCAGGCCGATCCAGCCACGCAACATCGTTGGCGACATGCCGGCCTGCCCGAGCCAGCGTCCATCCAGCGCCACCATGGCTGCATTGTAGGCACCGGCGCTGTGGCCCATGACGAACAGCCGTTTCGGATCCCCGCCGAAGCGACCGATCTCGCGCGCGGTCCAGGCCACCGCCGCGCCGCAGTCGACCAGGAAATCCGGATACCGAACCTGCGGATAGAGGCGATAGTCGGCCACCACCGTCAGGATGCCGCGCGCGGCCAGCGCTTCGCCGACGAACCGATAGTCCTTGCGGCTGCCGGTGCTCCAGCTGCCGCCATAGAAAAACACTACCACTGGCGCCGTTCCCTTGACGTTCGCCGGTGCGTAGATGTCGAGTGCATCGCGTGGATCCGTGCCGTAGGAAATGTCCTCGGTCAGGACATAGGTGTCGCGCGGTGTCAGGGCATTGATGGTACGCAGCGGCGAGCACGCTGCCACGGTCAGCAGCAGCAACAGGCCAGCCACGGCAAGCAAAATCAGTTTCAGGGGTGTCGACATCGTTTTGCCGTTGAGAGCGTTGATCGGGACTTCATGGGAGGGCGTCGCGCGCTGCATGATTACCAGGCCGGGCGGGAACAGCTTATCTCCGCGCAATAGTTACGTATCGTAATGGCAAACGGATGTCGTCGATGGGGGCTGTCCCGCATTGCGGCGCGATCCGATGGCTGACCCGACCGGATTCAGGATTTCAGCAGCCGGCTTTCGGCCAGCGAGACGGTGGCCGTCGTGCCGCGCAGCACCAGGGTATCGCCTGCCAGCAGGGTCGTCTGCGGCGCCACCTCAAGGCGATCCTTGCCCCGCCGCAGCATGGTGATCTCGCAGCCGAGAGGGCCGAGCGCCATCCGCTCGATGGTCTTGCCGACGGCATGGGCACCGGCGCCCAACGTCACCGAATGCAGCCGCACATGCAAATGATCGGCATCGTCTGCGGCGTCTGCCGCGCCATGGAAATAGCCGCGCAGCGAGGCATAGCGTTCGTCACGCGCCGCCTGCACACGATGCACTACCCGCCGCAACGGCACCCCCAGCAGCACCAGTGCGTGCGAGGCCAGCATCAGGCTGCCCTCCATCAGTTCCGGCACTACTTCGGTGGCACCGGCGGCGCGCAGCTTCTCCAAATCGGTGTCGTCATGGCTGCGCACGATCACCGGCAGCGTGGGTGCCAGTTCATGGGCAAAATGCAGCACTTTCAGCGCCGAGGCAGTGTTGGTATAGGTGATCACCAGCGCGGCCGCGCGGTGGATGCCGGCGGCGATCAGGCTCTCGCGCCGGGCGGCGTCGCCGTAGGACACCGTCGCGCCGCTGGCCTGCGCCTCCAGCACCCGGTCGGGTTCGAGGTCAAGCGCATGGCAGGCGATGTTCTCTTCTTCCAGCATCCGGGCCAGGTTCTGGCCGCTGCGCCCGAAGCCGGCGATGATCACATGCCCACTGGTGGTCATGGTACGGCTGGCGATGCGGGTCAGCGCCAGCGACTGCTGCATCCATTCATTGGCCGACAGTTTCAAGACGATCGCGTCCGAGCGGGCGATCAGGAATGGCGCCACCAGCATCGACAGCACCATCGAGGCCAGGATCAGCTGCACCAGCAGCGGATCGATCAGGTTCAGGCCACCTGCCTGGTTCAACAGCACGAACCCGAATTCCCCGGCCTGGGCCAGGCCGATGCCGGTGCGCAGCGCCACTCCCGTCGAGGCGCCGAAGAACTTGGCCAAAGCGGCGATCAGGCCGAATTTCATCAGCACCGGCCCGATCAGCAGCAACAGCACCAGCCACCAGTTCTGCAGCACCAGCGGCGCGTTGAGCAACATGCCGACGGTGATGAAGAACAACCCGAGCAGCACGTCGCGAAACGGCTTGATGTCTTCTTCCACCTGGTGCCGAAATTCGGTTTCCGAAATCAGCATGCCGGCCACGAACGCGCCCAGCGCCAGCGACAGTCCGGCGCGTTCCGTGATCCAGGCCGCGCCCAGCGTCACCAGCAGCAGGTTCAGCATGAACAGCTCCTGGGAGCGGCGCCGGACCACCAGCCGGAACCAGCTGCGCAACACCGTCTGGCCGATCGACAGCAACAGGATCAGCACCAGCACTGCCTTGAGAGATGCCCAGGCCAGGGTCGCCATCAGGTCGCCGTCGGGGCGCATCAGGGCCGGCACGATGATCAGGATCGGCACCAGCGCCAGATCCTGGAACAACAGCACGCTCATGATGCGCCGGCCATGTTCGCTTTCCAGCTCCAGCCGCTCGGTCAGCAGCTTCGAGACGATGGCGGTCGACGACATCGCCAGCGCGCCGCCGAGGGCGAACGCCGCCTGCCAGCCGATGCCGATCAGGTTCGGCAGCAGCCGCGCGCCAAGCCAGCCCAGCGCCATCGTCACCACCACCGTCAGCAGCACCTGGGCCAGGCCGAGGCCGAAGACGATCTTGCGCATCGCCACCAGTTTCGGGAGCGAAAATTCCAGCCCGATGGAAAACATCAGGAACACCACGCCGAACTCGGCCAGCGTGTGGGTGGCGGCGTTATCGGGCGCCCAGCCCAGTGCATGCGGGCCGATGGCAGCACCCACCACCAGGTAACCCAGCATCGGCGGCAGGTGCAGCATCCGGAACAGCACCACGCCGATCACCGCGGCGCCGAGCAGCACCAGCGTCAGCTCAAGAGAAGAAAAACTCATCGGCGAAATGGGTCGATTTGCAGAAGCGGGATTTGCGGGAGCACAAGACGGAGTTTTTGTTACGTCTGGCAGGTTTTTTGCTTAGCGTAATGGTTTATACTTTCCGAATGAGTTTAACCGATGCAAAAACCTTGCCGCCCCCATTCGACGCCGCCGCTGCCCGGCGCGCGCTGGCGATGGCGCGCACCACCTTGCAGATCGAAGCCGATGCCATCACGGGTCTTGCCGAGCGTCTGACCGACAATCCCGAGGCGCCGTTCGCACGCGCCATCGGCCTGTTGCTATCGTGCACCGGACGGGTGGTTGTTTCGGGCATCGGCAAGTCCGGCCACATCGCCCGCAAGATCGCCTCGACGCTGGCGTCGACCGGCACGCCGGCCCTGTTCGTGCACGCCGCGGAAGCCTCGCATGGCGACCTGGGCATGATCACCGATAGCGATGTCCTGATCGCGATTTCGAACTCGGGCGAAGCCAGCGAATTGCTGGCGATCGTGCCGACCATCAAGCGCATGGGCGCGCATCTGATCGCCATGACCGGCAGCGACGCCTCCAGCCTGGCGCGTCTGGCCCACGTCCATCTGAACGTGCATGTTGCCAAGGAAGCCTGCCCCCTGAACCTGGCGCCGACAGCCAGCACCACGGCCACGCTGGCCATGGGCGACGCGCTGGCGGTGGCGCTGCTGGACGCCCGGGGTTTCGGCGAAGAGGATTTTGCCCGCTCGCATCCGGGCGGCGCCCTCGGCCGCCGGCTGCTCACCCATGTGCGCGACATCATGCGCACCGGCGACGCGGTGCCGAGCGTCACCGGCGACGCAACGCTCTCCGAAGCGCTGCTCGAAATCACCCGCAAGGGCATCGCCATGACCGCCGTGGTGGATGCCCACCAGCGGCCGATCGGCGTCTTCACCGACGGCGATCTGCGGCGCCTGATCGAGCGGGTCCAGGATTTCACGCGGCTGTCGATCGTCGACGTCATGCACGCCAGTCCGCAAACCATCGGTCCGGATCGGCTGGCAGTGGAAGCGGTGGAGCTGATGGAGCGCTTTCGCATCAACCAGCTGCTGGTGGCCGACGCCGATGGTCGCCTGGTGGGCGCATTGCACATCCATGACCTTACCCGCGCCAAGGTGATTTGATGGAGATGGCACTCGACGAGGCTATCCGCACCCGGGCCGCCGGCGTGCGCCTGATGATCTTCGATGTCGACGGCATCCTGACGGACGGCAGCCTGCAGTTCGGCGCCGATGGCGAGATCGTCAAGCGCTTCAATGTGCTCGACGGACACGGCATCAAGCTGCTGCAGGAAAACGGCATCCTCACCGCCCTGATCAGCGCCCGCGCTTCGCCGATCGTGGCTCGCCGCGCTGCCGATCTTGGCATCGCGCACGTTGCCCAGGGCGTGCACGACAAGCAGACCGCCTTGCAGCAATTATGCGCGAACACCGGCATCGGCACCCATGCCTGCGGCTTCATCGGCGACGACTGGCTCGATCTGCCAGTGCTGACCCGGGTCGGATTTGCGGCCTCGGTACCGAATGCACATGCGGAAGTACGGCGTCGGGTGCATTACGTGACGCGGGCCGGCGGTGGCCGGGGTGCTGCACGGGAAGTTTGTGATCTGCTGTTGCGGGCCCAGGGCAAATACGACGCCGCGCTGGCGCCCTACCTCGCATGATGACGCCTCTGCAGGTGGGCCCATGAATTCGCCCGCGCCGCACCGGCGCCGCACCGCGCACCGCTACCGGCTGATGCTGCTGATCGTCGGCGCGATCGGGCTGGCGCTGGGCAGCTTCTGGTTGCTGCAGCTGATGCATGGCACCGGGCCGGCAGGCGCTCCCGAGGCACGCACCAGCGAGCCGGATTATTACGTCGAAAATTTCACCTTCGTGCGCATGTCCAAGACCGGACAGGCCCGCTACAACGTGGCGGGGCGGCGCCTGATCCACCGGCCGGACAACGACACCTACGAAATCACGCTGCCGGTGGTACACAGCTTCAGCACCGAGCAGCCGCCGCTGATGATGCGCTCGGAAACGGCAATCGCCGTCCCCGACAGCAGCATCATCCACATGATCGACAAGGTCGAGGTCGACCGGCCGGCTTCGGCCAGCGCCAACCATTTCCACCTCAAATCGGCGCTCCTCGACATCCTGCCGGACGACGACGTGATCCGCACCGACCGGCCGGTCGATCTGACCCTGGGCAGCGCGCGCCTGACTGGCACTGGCCTGTACGTCAACAATGCGACGCGGGAATTCCGCCTGGCGCAACGGGTGCATGGCGTCTTTCCGCCGCATGCAGCCGGAAGTGGTCCCGGCATCGGCGCCGCACGCCAATGACACCGTCCACATCGCGCCCCGGCTTACGCACGGCCTCACATGGACAGTTCATGAAACGATTTTTATTTACCTCGCTGTGTCTGCTCAACATTGCCGCAAGCGGCCTGGCGTACGCTGAAAAAGCGGATTCCGAAAAGCCGACCGACATCGCCGCCGACCAGATGACCTATGACGACGTCAAGCAGATCAACACCTTTACCGGCAATGTCATCCTGACCCGTGGCACCCTGCTGATGAAAGCCGGCCGCGTGATCGTGACCCAGGATCGCGCCGGCTACCAGTCGGCCACGCTCTATGCGGCGCCGGGCGCTCTGGCGACCTTCCGCCAGAAGCGCGATGGCGGCCCGGACCTGTGGGTCGATGGCGAAGCCGAACGCATCGAATACGATGGTCGCGCCGAACTCGTCAAGCTGTTCACGCGTGCCAAGCTGCGGCGGCTGGAAGGAGCCAAACCGACGGACGAAATCGAGGGTGAATTCATTTCCTACGACACACGCATCGAATTCATTTCGGTCAATAACAATGCGCCTGGCGCAAAACCAGGCTCCGGTCGAATCAAGGCAGTGATCCAGCCACGCATCGACGGCAAGCCTGGCGTGAAGCCGGATTTGAAGCCGGATGCAAAGCCGGATGCAAAGCCGGATGCAAAGCCTGACATGAGACCGGACACAAAACCGGACATGAAAGCAGAACCAAAAACCGAATCGAAGGCGCGGGAATGATCAGCACCCTGAGCGTGCACGGACTGCAAAAAAGTTATGGCGCGCGCCAGGTGGTGCGAGACGTCTCGCTGCAGGTCGCCAGCGGTGAAGTGGTCGGCTTGCTGGGCCCGAACGGCGCCGGCAAGACCACCTCGTTCTACATGATCGTCGGGCTGGTGCCGCTGGACGCCGGCCAAATCGACCTGGACGGCGTTGGCATCTCCAGACTGCCGATCCACCGTCGTGCCATGCTCGGCCTGTCCTATCTGCCGCAGGAAGCCTCGGTGTTTCGCAAGCTCTCGGTGGAAGACAACATCCGCGCCGTACTCGAATTGCAACGGATCGACGGCAAGCCGATGACCAAGGCAGCGCTCGAGCAGCGACTCGACACGCTCCTGGTCGAACTGCAGATCGATCAGCTACGCGAGAACCAGGCGCAATCACTCTCCGGCGGCGAACGGCGGCGGGTCGAGATTGCGCGCGCCCTGGCGACCAATCCACGCTTCGTGCTGCTGGACGAACCGTTTGCCGGCGTCGATCCGATTGCCGTCATCGAGATCCAGCGCATCGTGCGTTTCCTGAAGGAGCGTGGCATCGGCGTCTTGATCACCGACCACAACGTGCGCGAAACCCTAGGCATCTGCGACCGCGCCTACATCATCAACCAGGGCGCGGTGCTGGCCAGCGGCAGCCCGGACGAGATCATCGCCGATGAATCAGTACGCCGGGTCTATCTCGGCGAACACTTCCGGATGTGACGGCGCGCGCCCCATGAAACAGAGCCTCCAACTTCGCGTCTCGCAGCACCTGGCGCTGACGCCGCAACTGCAGCAGTCGATCCGGCTACTGCAGCTCTCGACCCTGGAACTGCATCAGGAACTCGAGCAGATGCTGACCGATAACCCGCTGCTCGAACGGGTCGATGACCCGCTTGACCACTCCGTGCGGCTGCTGGCGGACGGCGCCATCGGCGCGGTCGGCACCACGCCGGAGGGCGCCAGCGAGGATGCCAACGCCGCGCCGTCCAGCGACGCGGAAGGCGCTTTCGACGCGCCCGACACCCCGGCCGCCGACACCAACGGCGAAGCGGAATGGAGCTTCGACGATATTGCCCGCACCGCCAAGGCGCCGGATGACGACGATGCCCGGCCGCAGCTCGAAGCCCATGAATCGACCCTGCGCGAACACCTGCTGGAACAGATGCGGGTGACGGTGCGTGAACCGCGTGACCGTGCGCTGGTCGAATTGATCATCGACGGCCTGAACGACAACGGCTATCTCGACGAACCGCTGGAAGACATTCATGCCCGGTTGCCGGAGGAGCTTGAAGTGGCGCCCGAGGAATTGTCTATCGCCCTGAAGCTGGTGCAGAGCTTCGATCCGGCCGGCGTTGGCGCCCGCCATGCCGCCGAATGCCTGGCGCTGCAGATTCGCCGCATGCGCGCGCTGCCGATGGTGACCCGGCGCATGGCGCTGGCAATTGTCGAGAATTACCTGCCCCTGTTCGCCCAACGCGATTTCAACAAGCTGAAAAAAGCCCTGGATTGCGACGACGAGGACCTGCGCGAAGCCCAGTGCGTCATCAAGCAGTGCAACCCGCATCCCGGCGCTGCATTCGCCACCGACGCCTCCGACTACGTGGTGCCGGATGTAATCGTCAAACGCACCCGCCTGGGCTGGCAGGTCATGCTGAACCACGATGTCATGCCGCGCCTGCGCATCAATTCGCTGTATGCCAACATCCTCAAGCAAAGCAAGGGTGAAGGATCGCTCAGTTCGCAACTGCAGGAAGCGAAGTGGCTGATCAAGAACATGCGGCAGCGATTCGATACGATCCTGCGTGTGGCACAGGCAATTGTTGACCGCCAGAGAAACTTTTTTTCGCATGGCGCTGTGGCAATGCGGCCGCTTGTCTTGCGCGAGATTGCTGATACACTGGGTTTACACGAGAGCACCATTTCCCGTGTGACAACACAAAAATACATGCTTACCCCGCATGGGATGTTCGAACTGAAGTACTTCTTCGGTAGTCATGTAGCAACGGAGGCCGGTGGCGAAGCCTCATCGACCGCAATCCGCGCCTTGATCAAACAGTTGATAGGAGCAGAAGACCCGAAAATTCCATTCTCTGACAGCAAGATTGCAGACATGCTCGGGGAGCAAGGCATGGTGGTAGCCCGCCGCACCGTGGCGAAATACCGCGAAGCCCTGAAGATCCCCCCCGTCAATCTGCGCAAGGCCTTGTAGTTTTATTGTGAAGTTTCCGTTGCTGTGTTCCGTTTGCGTCGTTTTGCGCACGGATGCCTGACCGGGTTACTGACACCGATCGACACCCAGTATCACCTGCGCAGCACGACGCACCCGCCCGCGTCCTGCCCGTCAATCGTCTGGATTGTTGGGCCTGCCGAAAGCCGGAACCGCCAGCGACCTCACCAGGAGCGCTGTATGAATCTGACAATCAGTGGACATCACCTCGAACTGACCCCCGCCATTCGTGAATACGTGCAATCCAAGCTGGAACGCATTCGACGCCATTTCGATCATGTCATTGATATCGCCGTCATCCTGACGGTCGATAAGCTCCCTGAAAAAGAAAAGCGACAAAAAGCCGAAATCAACCTGCGCGTGCGTGGCAAGGACCTCCATGCCGAAAGCATCGCCCACGATCTGTACGCCGCCATCGATGCGCTGATCGACAAGCTCGATCGCCAGGTCATCAAGTACAAGACCAAGATTCAGGATCATCAGCACGAAGCGCTGAAACGCAGCGAACCGATGCTCATTCCCACTACCGCCGGCATTACCTGATACCAGCTGTTTCAACCGGCAGGTCGATTCAATCAAGGGCGCCGCGGCGTCCTTTTTTGTGGTCCATCTGCTTGCTGTTTGCGGCCTGGGCAAAGCCCGAATTGCTGTCTGTTCGCGGCAGATCGTCGGATCACCGGCGCGCAGCGTGCCGAGCACAGTAAAATGCCTGTTTTTTATCCATCCTGCCCATGACCGAACACATCAAGCGCACCGTGCTGCAGCGACTCGGCTGCATCACGCTCGACCGACCGCGCGCCCTGAATGCACTTTCGCTGGACATGATCCGCGCCATTACCGCCGACCTGTGCATGCTGCGTGACGACGATGCGATCGACCTGGTCGTCATCCGCAGCAGCCTCGGCCGCGCTTTCAGCGCCGGTGGCGACATCCGCTTCTTTCATGCGCTCGGCCACGCCACGCCAAGCGGCGGCAGCGCGGCGCTGGAAGATTTCTTCACCGAGGAATATGCGCTCAACCACCTGATCCATCATTACCCGAAACCGACCATCGCCCTGATGGATGGCGTGGTCATGGGCGGCGGCATGGGGATTTCGCAGGGCAGCCGGACACTGGGCGCGCGCATCGTTACCGAGCGCACGAAGATGGCCATGCCGGAAGTCAATATCGGCTTGTTTCCCGATGTCGGCGGCAGCTATTTCCTGCCACGCGCTCGCGGCCGGATCGGTTGGTATCTGGCATTGACAGGCCACATCATCGGCGGCGCCGATGCGGTATTCGCCGGGCTGGCAGATGCCCTGGTCCCGTTCGAGCAGCATCCGGCGCTGCTGGAAGCGCTGGCTGAGGCCGGCGACGCCTGGCGCGCCGTGATCACGGAAGCATCAACCACTTCCCGGACTCTCGAATCAATCGGCAATGCACCAGTGGCGCGCGAGGCAGCACAAATCGAACGGCATTTTTCACAAGACAGCGTGGCAGGCATCCTGGCCTCGCTGGCCGCCGACGACAGCGACTTCGCCCGCGAAGCATTGACCTCGATGCGCAAGCGCTCGCCGATGATGCTGGCGGTAACCTTCGAACAATTGACCCGCGGGGCGACCCTGTCGCTGGCGGATTGCCTGCGCATGGAACGCGGCATGGTGCGCCAGTGTTTTATGCGGGGGGAAGTCATCGAAGGCATTCGTGCCGCCGTGATCGACAAGGATGACGCGCCGCGCTGGGAGCCGGCCACGCTGGCGGAAGTCAGCGATGCGCTGGTGGACTGGTTCTTCGCGCCGGTCTGGCCGCCCGCTGCGCACCCGCTGCGTCATCTCGACTGACGCTCAAGCAGCAATGACGCTTCAGATTTCGTCGACCTGGAATAGCCGGCGGTGCTCACGCATCGCATAGCGGTCGGTCATCCCGGCGATATAGTCGGCCACCTTGCGCGCTTGCGCCGAGCTCGCGGTGCTGCCGGCGGTGCCGGTGGTGTCGATCATGCCGGCGGTGCCGGTGGTGCCATCATCCTCACCGATCAAATAATCCGGCGGCAGCAGGGCTGGCTCGGCAATGAAGGCATCGAACAGTTCGGTGATGATGCGGCGCGCCTTGCTGGTCATCCGGTTGACCTGGTAATGATGATAGAGATTGGCCCGCAGGAAGCGTTTCAGCGACGCTGCCTCCTTGCCGATCTGCTCGGAAAATCCGATCAGCGGCGCGCTGTTGCGCACATCGTCGAGGCTGCGCAGTCCGGCTGCGTCGATGCGCGCTTGCGAGGTCGTGATCAGGTCGACGATCAACGCGTTGATCATGCGGCGGATGGTCTCGTTGATCGCCCGGCGCCCGTTGATGCCGGGGAAGACGCGTTCGACTTCCGCCCGTTGACGGGCATAGAAATCGATCTCGTCCATCTGCGCCGTGGTGATCAATCCCGAGCGCAGGCCATCGTCGATGTCGTGATTGTTATACGCGATCTCATCGGCCAGGTTGGCCAATTGTGCTTCGAGCGACGGCTGCTTGCGGTCGATGAAACGCTGGCCGATCCGGCCAAGCTTGCGGGCGTTGTGGAGCGAACAGTGCTTCAGGATGCCCTCGCGGGTCTCGAACATCAGGTTCAGCCCATCGAAGGCGCCATAGCGCTGTTCGAGCGCATCGACCACCCGCAGGCTCTGCAGGTTGTGCTCGAAGCCGCCGTGTTCACGCATGCAGTCGTTCAGGGCATCCTGGCCGGCATGGCCGAAAGGTGTATGGCCGAGATCGTGCGCCAGCGAAATCGCTTCCACCAGATCTTCGTTCAGCTCCAGGCTGCGGGCGATCGAACGGGCGATCTGCGCGACTTCAATGCTGTGCGTGAGCCGGGTGCGAAACAGGTCGCCCTCATGATTGACGAACACCTGGGTCTTGTATTCCAGCCGGCGAAAGGCGGCGGAATGGATGATGCGGTCGCGATCGCGCTGGAACTCGGTGCGGGCAGTCGGCGGCGGCTCGTGGAACAACCGGCCGGGCGAGGTGCCGGGATGGACGGCGTACGGCGCCATCAAGGTGTCATGGATCATGGATGCCTCGGTCGGATCGGAAGGAGCAGGCCGCTGGCGGCAGCCGTGTCGCTGGTCTGGTATTGGCCTGGCTCCAGCAGGGTGCTGGTCTGGCGTCATTCTAGCGCGATGCCGTCGTTGCCTTCAGGGTCTCCACCAGAGCGGCTTCGGCAACGGTCTGGATCACGGCCGTGCCGAGCGGTTTCAGCAGAATGAACTTGATGGCGCCGCCTTCATTCTTCTTGTCGACTTGCATCAGGTCGATCCAGGTTCCCGGTCCGAGATCCGGCGCCACCACCGGCAGGCCGGCCGCCTGCACCAGCCGCACGATCCGGCCGCACGCGGTGGCATCGATGTAACCGAGGCGCTGCGACAGATCGGCTGCCATGACCATGCCGCAACCGACTGCCTCGCCATGCAACCAGGTACCGAAACCCAGTCCGGCCTCGATCGCATGGGCGAAGGTATGGCCAAAGTTCAGAATTGCCCGCAGTCCGCCTTCCCGTTCATCCTGGCGCACCACGTCGGCCTTGATCTGGCAGGAGCGCAGGATCGCATGTGCGATTGCCGCCGGCTCACGGGCACGCAGGGCGCCGATGTTGTGTTCGATCCAGCCGAAGAATCCGGCATCGATGATCGCGCCGTGCTTGATCACTTCGGCCAGGCCAGCCGACAGTTCGCGCTCGGGCAAGGTGGCCAGCGTGGCGGTGTCGGCCAGCACCGCCTGCGGCTGGTAGAAGGCGCCGATCATGTTCTTGCCCAGCGGATGATTGATGCCGGTCTTGCCGCCGACCGAGGAATCCACCTGCGACAGCAAGGTGGTCGGAATCTGGATCAGCGGCACGCCGCGCATGTAGCTGGCCGCCGCGAACCCGGTCATGTCGCCGACCACGCCGCCGCCCAGTGCCACCAGGGTGGTCTTGCGATCGCAGCGGGCAGCCAGCAGCGCATCGAAGATCAGCATCAGGCTGGACCAGGTCTTTTCTTGCTCGCCATCCGGCAGGATGACGGAGACGGTTTCCTTGCCGCCGGCGCGAAACGACGCCTCCAGACGTGCCAGATACAGGGGTGCCACGACGGTGTTGGTGATGATGGCCACACGCTCGCCGCGCACTTGCTGGCAAAGTCGCCGCGAATCGTCGATCAGACCCGTGCCGATCGTGATCGGATAGCTGCGCTCGTCCAGGTCCACTTCGAGCAGGATCGGTGCGCTTGCATGCGGCATGGTGACTGGCAGGCTGACGGCGGCGGAAGGCTGGGCGGACGAACCCGAGGCTGACCCTTGAGACGGTGCCAATGTCGGTGCTGGTCCTGGCGCTGGCGCTGATACCGGCCCCAGTGCTTGAGTAGGCATTGACGCCGGCGCTGCTGGCTGGCCTGGCTGGAAAAATGGTTGCATGAATAGGTCCGCGGATCTGTCTGGCATGACTGCCAGCTGCGTCAGGATGTTCTGGACCAAAAATTGTACATTAGGCCGGCCGGTGTCGATCACGATGTCGGCCAGGGCCGCGTAAATCGGCTCGCGCTGGCGCGACAGATCTTCCACCCGCCGCCGCGGATCGGCCGTCTGCAGCAGTGGCCGGCTCTTGTCATGGCTGGTGCGCTGCAGGATGCTGTGCACGCTGGCCCGCAGGTACACCACGGTGCCATGGCTGGCCAGCAATTCGCGACTTCCCGGATGCAGCACCGCGCCGCCACCAGTGGCCAGGACGATGTCCTCCATCGCCGTGAGATCCTGGATGACTTCAGCCTCACGCTGGCGAAACGACGCCTCGCCCTCGATCTCGAAGATCAATGCAACAGAGGCGCCGGTACGCGCCTCTATTTCATGATCCGAATCGATGAACCGCTTGTTGAGCTTCTTGGCGAGGGCCCGGCCGACTGTCGTCTTGCCGGAGCCCATCAGACCAATGAGAAAAATATTGCCAGTTGTCAATTTGAGCTGAAGGAGAACGTCGAACCGAGGCCTCTTGGCGTCGTAACCACAATACTAATCGTTCCTGATCCACAAGCGGCTTCCGGCTTGAGCGTGACCTGATGATAGGTGCCGCCGATGGCAGCCGTCGACGGAACGAGCGCCGGGAAAAACGTGCCGGACGTAATCTTCACTGCATCGCTGCTGCTGACGGTCGTGCCCGCCGGCATCGGATTGTTGTTTACATCGGTCAGGCGGAATGCAAGTGGCTGCGCAGCGCACGTACCGGCGCCACCGCCACCGCCCAGCCCGGCCACGATCCGATCGTTCGGATTGGCCAGATCGGCGCCAGTCACGGGGTCGACGCGGATCAGGGTGGCGGTCGAGCCGCTGAAGACGATCTCGATCGAACGCCGGATGTAGTTCACGCCCCAGTGGCCGTCGCCGGATGCGGAATACGTGCCGTGGTAAGGAAACGGTTGATCGCCCTGCGCTGCATCGTAGGTGCCGTCGAGCGGCAGGCCGTTGATGCCGCTGCTCGGGTTGCCGGCAACGCCATCCGCACCGAGGTCGAGTATGTTCGAGACAATGGTTGCGCCAGGTGGATTCGCTTGTCCTGGACGCCGCAGCACGGCGTGCAAACCCGTGTCGAGATACGCATCCGGCAAATCAACGTACGGCTCGCCGCCACTGACGCAGGTATCGATCAGCGGCCGGAAAGTCGGCTGGACGGTGCCATCACCGCTGGTGAAATTGGTGCAGGAGTATTGACCGTCGCCATTGCTGTCAGTGAAATCTTCGATCCCTTGCGCATAGGCCAGGACGGTCACCCGTCCATTGATCGGCCGGAACGACTGGCTGGTCAGCGGCACGGTGCAGCCGCCGTTGGCAGTCTGGCAGGCGCCCTGTGCGGACGAGCCTACGGCTCCCCCTTCGGTAACGAAGTTGGCCGTCGTGCCATCTGAAATCGGGTTGCCGTATTGATCGGCCATGCGCAGCGTGATGTTGGCAACGATACCGTCGTAATCCAGGGCCTCGATGTTGTATTTGTCGACGCTGATCGACATCGCTTTCTGGATCGGCAGGCCGGTCGAGATGGTCAGTGCATCCGACAGGCCGGTTACCGTATTGCCGCTGCGCGTGGCCTGGGCGGCGACCCGCACCGGTGTCGGAATCGTGCCGGACTGGACACTGGTCTGCACCGTGCCGTCGGTGCCGGAGGTGGCCTGCGCCGGTAGCACTTGCAAGCCACCGGTAGTGGTCGTGGCTGCGAACCTGACGGTGACGCCCGACAACGGGCTTCCCGATTGATCGACCACCTTGTAGGTCAACAGCGCCGATTCGGTCCGGCCCAGACCACCGCTTCCCTTCAACACCAGCGATGTCCCGCTGGGAACGGCACTGACGAAATTGATGGTGCCGATGTTGGCCGCGCTCACGGCAAGCGGAATGGACTGCGTCGAATTGCCGATCGCAGCCGTCAGTGTATCGGTAACACGGGTGCAACCCTTGTTGAGGTAGGTTGCTGTCGCTACACCGGCACTTACCGTACCTGCGGTGATGGTGGCAGTGCCGTCGCCGGTACATAGCGAACTGAAGGTCAGCCCGGGTGCGGCATTGACCGGTTGTCCGTTGCTGGTGACCGGCACGTTCAAGGAGATCGTATTGAAAGCCGGCAGAGATGTGCCGGCGGCAGGCGCCGGTGCAAAGCTCAGCGACCCGACTGCCAGCGATGCGGCGCCGATGGCGATGTTGACCGAACCGGCGGCCGTCTTCGTATCGAGCACTGCCTGTGCGCTCAAGGTCAGGGCGCCAGCCGAGCTGAAGTCGGCCGGCTTGAGATTGATGGTGGCCACACCGTTGGCGTCGGTCAAGGCCGAACCGGATGCCGGTGTGAACTGCACCAGGGTCGTGTCGCTTGCCGTGAACTTGACGACCGCATTGCGGATCAAGGCGCCAGCGGCATCCTTGAACACTGCCCGCAGCACGCCGGTTTGTCCGCCCGACAAGGCGGTGATGATTGCAGCGCTGCCGTCGACCAGTGTCAGCGTCAAGGTCGGTGCGGCGGCAGGCACGGTTCCGGTGACCCCCCCGGTCGTTCCAGCCCCGGTGCCAGTCGAACCCGCAGCAGCCACACCGGTACTGCCAGCCGAGCCACCACCACCACCACAAGCCGCCAGAGACAGCGCCAGGATCGTTGCTGTCAGTACCTGTCCTGCCGTACCCGAGGCATGCTTCATCAGTCTACCGTTCATGTCGTCCACCTTTTGCTTTGATTGGTCGCGTACGTTGCGCGCTATGTAATGCTTATATGCCCATCTCGACAGCTGTCCGCCTCAACGGCTCGACAACCGATCCGCCACGATCTTTGGCGTTATGAAAATCAGCAACTCGGTCTTGTCGTTGGTCTTCGAGGTCGTCTTGAAGACATTGCCCAGGATCGGAATGTCGCCCAGGAAGGGCACCTTGGCATCCGACGTGCGCTCGGTTTGCTGAAAGATGCCGCCCAAAACCACGGTGCCGCCGTTCTCGACCAGCACCTGCGTCTTCACGTGCTTGGTGTCGATCGCAAAGCCGGCCCGGGTCTCGACGCCCACGCTGTCCTTGTTCACGTCCACATCCAGCACGATGTTGCCGTCGGGGGTGATCTGCGGCGTGACTTCCAGCTTCAGATTTGCCTTGCGAAACGACACCGAAGTCGCGCCGCTGCTGGTGGCCTGCTGATACGGCAGCTCGGTTCCCTGCTCGATCAATGCCTTCAACTGGTCGGCCGTCACCACGCGCGGGCTGGAGATGATCTTGCCCTTGCCGTCTGCTTCCAATGCCGATAGTTCCAGGTTCAGGAAGCGGTTGGCGGCAGCCGAGAACAGGCTGATTGCCAGGCTGGCTGCATTGCTGCCGTTGATGCCATTGGCCGGCAGGTTGACGAACTGCGAATTGCCGCCCAGGTCGAGCCCGGTCGGCGTCGACAGCGCCACCTGGCCGGTCTGTTCGCCCACGCCCTGGTAGGTGCCGGTCAGGGCGCCACGGTTGTTGCCGTTGAGCTGATAACCGCTGTCACCACCGCGCAAGGTGCGCAGGTCCGCAAAACCGAGCTTGGCGCCGAGATTACGAGAAAACGTGTCGTTGGCTTCGACGATGCGGGCTTCGATCAATACCTGGCGCGAGGCGATGTCGGTCTTCTTGACCAGCCTGCGCACATCTTCCAGCTTCGACGCGATGTCGGTGACGAACAGCTGGTTGGTGCGGGGATCGATCACGGCGCTGCCGCGCTTTGACAGGATGCGGTTCTTGCTGTCGTTGGCGCCGTCCAGGCCAAACACCAACCGGAACGCTTCCGCCTTCTGATAGTTCAACTGGTAGGTTTCGGTTTTCAGCGGCTCGAGTTCGGCGATCTGGGCGCGCTGCTCGAGTTCGAGCTTTTCCTTGGTCAGCAATTCATCCTTCGGCGCGATCCACAGCACCGAGCCGTTCTTGCGCATGTCGAGACCCTTGGCCTGCATCACGATGTCGAGCGCCTGGTCCCATGGCACGTCTTTCAAGCGCAAGGTCAGATTGCCGTTGACGGTGTCGCTGGTGATGATGTTCAGGCCGGTGAAGTCGGCAATCACCTGCAGCACGGCGCGCACTTCGACATTCTGGAAATTCAGCGACAGTTTTTCGCCGCGATAGCCTTGCGTGCCTTGGGTAAGCTTGTTCGGCTCTTCCTTGATTGGCCGCACCTCGATCACCAGCTGGGTGTCGCTCTGGTAAGCGCTGTGCTCCCACAGGCCCTTCGGCTCGATTACCATGCGCACGTTCTCGCCCTGGGTCGAGGTGGTGATGGTCGACACCGGCGTGCCGAAATCCATTACGTCCAGCCGCCGGCGCAACACTTCCGGCAGGCTCGATTTCATGAAATCGACCACCACTTGCTGACCTTGCTGGCGCACGTCGACACCGACCTGGTTGTTCGGCAGGTCGACCACGATCCGGCCCTCGCCATTGGCGCCACGGCGGAAGTCGATGTCACGCAAGGCCTGGCGTCCGGCTGGCGCCATTGCCGTTGTCGCGTTCATGGACGCCGCCGGTGCAGCCGGCAAGCCTGTCGCATTGACGGCCACTGGCACGCCGCCGGTCGCGTCGATCGTCACGATGACCGCATTGCCATCGATCGAGGTAGCGTAGTTCAGTGGCTTGCTCAGGTTGAACACCAGGCGCGACCGGTCGCCCGCCTGCACGACATTGACATTGCGCACATCACCCAAGCCGATATCCTGTGTCGTCTTGCCGGTGCCGTTGGCGGTGCTCGGGAAATCAAGTGCGATCCGGGCCGGGCTGGTGATCGAAAAACCGATCGGCGACTTGGCGACCGGGTTCTTCAGCGACACGCGCACGATGATGTTGGCGCCTTGCTGGTTGGCACTGATCGACTGGATCGCGTTTTCCTGGGCAGCAGCGAGGCTGGCGACACTCGCCAGGCAAGCCAGAGCGGCGGCTTGCACCAGCTGTTTCGCATGTCGCGGCAACCAAAGCGGCCCGACCAGAGTCGAGAGGCGGGAGAAGGCGGAGCGGCCGGCGTGGGTTTCATGGGACATCATTTTTTACTCTCCTGCAACTCTAGCTTGGCGGGGCGTTCGACCCAGTCGCCAGAGGCGTCTTGGACGATTTCTTTTAATTCGACTTCCGAGTCGGTGACCTTGGTGATCAGCCCGAAATTCTGGCCGATGTAATTGCCGACCTTCGCCTGGAACACCGTCTTGTCGGCCTGCAGCAGCGCAAACGTGGTGCCCGGCCGCTGCAGGGTGCCGACCATCTTCAGGGTATCCAGCGGATAGCTTTCCAGCGGTTCGCGGCGGCGCTCCATGTCGGGCTTGAGCATGCTGCTCGAATTGTTCTGGGCACGGGCAAAGGCGACCAGCAGTTTTTTCGGATTGTAGGGATCGACGCTGGCCTTGCTGTCATACAAGAACGGAATGAATTTTTTCGGTTCCGACAGCTTCGTGATGCTGACCTTGGTCTGTTGCTTGGTCTCCTGCATCCATTGCTGCAATTCGACGCCGTTGTCGTTGCAGCCGGAAAGAGCCGCAACCGCCGCGGCTGCCAACATGGTGCGCATGGTTAAGAGGCGAATCATTTCTTTTCCCCTTTTTTCTTGTCGGCTGCCGCCTTGCGTTGGGCGGCGACTTCCTCGGCATCGAGATAACGGAAAGTTTTCGCCACTGCATCGAGCGTCAGGACCCCATCCTTGCCGGCGACCAGGTTCATGTTGTTGAGCGTGACGATGCGCGGCAAGTTGGCGATGTCGCTCGAAAAGGCGCCGACGTCGTGATAATTGCCGACCACCTTGATGTCGATCGGCAGCTCGGCGTAATAATCCCGCACCACGACCTGACCCGGCTTGAAGAGTTCGAATTGCAGCCCGCGACCCAGGCCGGCCTGGTTGATGTCGGACAGCAGGGCATCCATCTCGGCCTTGCTCGGCAATTGTTTTTCGAGCGTGGCGACGTACTCACCGACCTGCGCCTTTTGCTTGCGCAAGCCTTCGAGATTGATCGACTGCTGGATCTTCGTCTTGTAATCTTCCTTGAGCTTCAATTCCTCGGCCTGGCCGGCTGCCAGTTCGTCGAGCTGACCGTCGATGTAGGCGAACCAGCCGACTGCCAGCACTGCGGCGACGACACCGACGCCGCACAGAAGCCGCGGCGCCAGCGGCCACTGGCCGGGGTGACGCCCACTCAAGCCTTGGAACTGCGCACTGAGCGAGGCGCCCACATTCTTCATATCTGCCATGGTGCGTTTCCTATCAGGGCTTCTGCTTGGTGGCAGCGGCGCTCGCTGGTGGTGCTGGCGGTGCTGGTGGCGCTGCCGCCGCACCCGGTATCGTGGTAACGGTCACCGTGGCGGCGCCAGGAGCGATGATCACGGGCCCGCCAGGTGGTCTTGCAGCGCCGGCAGCCGGTGTTCCCGATACCGCGCCCGCAGCCGCCGCTTCCTTGGCGCTTTCGCGCTTTATGCCGACATTGATCGTGAAATCGAAGACCTTCTTGGCATCTTTCCCCTGGCCGATACCGGTCGAGCGAATTTCGATCAGGTCGGGCCGCTCCAGCCAGACCGAATTGTTGCTCAAGTTACGCAGCAACTCGGACACCCGCTCGTTGGATTGCGCATAACCGTTCAGCACGACGCGCTGGGCTTCCTGCTTGAAAGAGCGCAAATAAATACCTTCCGGCACCTGCTTGACCAGTTCGTCCAGCAGATGCACCGGCTGGTTGCGATCGCTTTGCAGGTCTTCGACCGCCTGCTGGCGTGCTTTCAAGGCCTCGATTTCCTGTTTCAAGGAAGCGATCTCCTTGATCTCGGCATCGAGCTTGGTATTGGCGTTCTTGATGATCGTGTTGCGCGCCGTCTGCGTGAAGATGCTGTTGGCGATGAAGCCGCCGACCAGCATCAAGGCAATGCCGCCGACTAGGGCCGACAGCGCCAGCATCGCGAAAAATGCCTGACGGCGCTGCTTGCGCTTTTCTTCACGATGCGGCAGTAGATTAATTCTGATCATCGGTGAAATCTCCGCATGGCAAGGCCGCAGGCGACCAGATAGGCGGGCGCTTCCAGGCGCAGCTGCTTTTCCCGAACGCCCGAGGCCATTTGCATGCCCTTGAACGGACTGATGACGGAGGCCGAGATCTTGGTGCGCGAAGCCACCAGATCGACCAGGCCGGGAATGACGGCGCAACCACCGGCGAGGAACAACTGATCGATGCGGGTGTACGGTGTGGAAGTGAAGAAAAACTGGATGGCACGGGTGACTTCCAGGGCTGCACTCTCCAGGAACGGATCGAGGATTTCGCCAACGTATCCCTCAGGCAAATCTTCCGCTTTTTTCTTGCTCTCGGCTTCCTCGTACGACAGGCCGTAGGCACGCACGATGTCCTGCGTCAGCTGATTGCCGCCGAACGGTTGTTCACGTTCATAGATCGGTTGGCCGTCGAGCAGCATCGAGACGTGGGTGACTTGCGCACCGATCTGGAACAGCGCCACGATCTGGCCAGCGCCGCCGCCCGGCAGCTGCGCCGTGATGCGGTCGACGGCAGCCCGCGCCGCATAGGATTCGATGTCCATGATGGTCGGTATCAGGCCGGCGGCTTCTGTCACGGCAACGCGGTCCTCGACCTTTTCCTTGCGCGTCGCGGCCAGCATCACCTCGACATCCTCGACCGAATTGGCAACCGGGCCGATGACGTCGAAATCGAGACTGACTTCGTCGAGCGCGAACGGAATGTATTGGCTGGCTTCGGTCTCGACCTGCATTTCCAGCTGCTCTTCACTCATGCCAGCCGGCAAAATGATTTTCTTGGTGATGACCGAGGCCGGCGGCATGCCGAGCGCCACCTGCTTGGCGCGCGTGCCGCTTTTTTTCCAGACGCGGCGTACGGCGTCCGACACCTGTTCGATGTTTTCGATGTTGCCATCAACCACTGCGCCACGCGGCAAGGCTTCCGAGGCAAAACATTCCAGCCGCAGTTCGTTCTTGCCTACTTCCGACAGCTCGACCAGCTTCACGCCGGACGTGCTGATGTCTAGTCCGACCAGAGCGGAATTCTTCCTGCCAATTAAAGATCCGAGATCTAAAGCCAAGGACGATGCTCCCCGAAAACTTGTTGCCGTCCGTGAACCTACCGCGGCGAGGCCGTTCAAAATAACGAAATTGACAATGAAAATTCAGAATTTCTTGTTTAAAAACTTATATTTAGCGAATCTTCATCAATCATCACTTTAAATCGTAGCAATAACGTTCTCGAAGTGTAAAGGACTTTTAATTAAGCAACTTTCAATTACGTTGCCAAAAGTCCACGTTTTTTGTTTCTTTATTTCACTATTTTTAACACGCCGGTTCGGTCTGCTTTCCACCAGTGCATCCCGCTATAATGCAGGCGATATTTCTCCCTTTTCTGGCTTTTCCCTGCCCCTTTTACTTCCCCTGAATGGCCTCCAAAAAAACTCCCGGCGACACCGCCTCTCCTGCCGAACGTGATGCCAAGCAGCAACAGAATTTCCTGATGCGTCTGTTTCTGGGGCTGCTAGGCGTCGCCGCCGGGCTCTGCGTGGTCGGCTTTCTGGTGCTGGCCTTCATGCTTGCCATGGCTTATCCGAATTTGCCGGCACTCGATTCGCTGACGGACTACCGTCCGAAGATTCCGTTGCGCGTGTTCTCCGCCGATAACGTCCTGCTGGGCGAATTTGGCGAGGAACGGCGCAATTTGATGCGCATCAAGGACATTCCGACGGTCATGAAAAAGGCCGTGCTGGCCATCGAGGACGATCGTTTCTATGAGCATGGCGGCGTCGATTATCTGGGCATTGTTCGCGCAGCCGTTCACAACGCAACCGGCGGCGGTGCACGCCAGGGCGCCTCGACCATCACGCAACAAGTCGCACGCAACTTCTTTCTCTCCAGCGAGCAGACCCTCAAACGCAAGATCTACGAGATTCTGCTGGCCTGGAAAATCGAGCAAAATCTGTCGAAGGACCAGATCCTCGAGGTCTACATGAACCAGATCTATCTGGGGCAACGGGCTTATGGATTTTCATCGGCTGCCCAGATTTATTTCGGCAAGAGCCTGCGCGACGTCAGTGTTGCCGAAGCAGCGATGCTGGCTGGCTTGCCAAAGGCCCCATCGGCCTACAATCCGGTCGTCAATCCGAAGCGGGCCAAGGCGCGGCAGCAGTACATCCTGCTGCGCATGCATCAGCTCGGCTATATTTCGGATGCACAGTTCGAACAGGCGAAGCAGGAAGAATTGAAGGTCAAGAACGACAGCAGCGAATTCGGCGTCCACGCGGAATACGTTGCTGAAATGGCGCGGCAACTGGTCTACGAACAATTCAAGGAAGAAACCTATACCCGCGGCCTGAGTGTCTTCACCACCATCACCAAGGCGGACCAGGATGCAGCCTATCTGGCATTGCGGCGTGGCGTGATGGACTATGAAAAGCGGCACGGCTATCGTGGACCGGAAAGCTTCATGCAGATTCCGGCCAACAAGGAAGAGGCCGATGATGCGATCGAGGTCGAGCTGGCCGAGCATGCCGACAGCGACGACATCGTGGCTGCCGTGGTAACCGAAGCATCCGCCAAGAGCGTGCGCGCGGTGCTCTCGTCGGGCGAAGACATCACCATCACCGGGCCTGGCCTGACATTTGCCGCCAACCTCCTGAGCGACAAGGCGCCACCTGCCAAACGCGTGCGGCGCGGCGCCGTGATCCGCGTGATTCAGGAAGGCCGTAGCTGGAGCATCACCCAGATTCCGGAAGTGCAATCGGCGTTTGTCTCGGCCAACACCGATGACGGTGCGATTCGCGCCCTGGTCGGCGGCTTCGACTACACGCTGAACAAGTTCAACCACGTCACCCAGGCATGGCGCCAGCCGGGCTCGTCCTTCAAGCCGTTCATCTATTCGGCTTCTCTCGAAAAAGGTTTGTCGCCGGCCACCATCATCAACGACGCGCCGATCAGCTTCGATGCTGGCCAGACCGGCGGCCAGGCCTGGGAGCCGAAGAACTACGAGAACAAGTACGACGGCCCGATGACCATGCGCAAGGGCCTGACGAAATCGAAGAACATGATTTCGATCCGCATCCTGCAAAAGATCGGCGCCAAATACGGTCAGGAATACACCACCCGCTTCGGCTTCGACGCCGAGCGCAACCCGGCTTACCTGACGCTGGCGCTCGGCGCCGGCGCGGTCACCCCCTTGCAGATGGCCGGCGCCTATTCGGTGTTTGCCAATGGCGGCTACAAGGTCAATCCCTACCTGATCGCCAAGATCATCGACGCCGACGGCCATGTCCTGTCGCAGGTCAAGCCAGACAAGGCAGGAGACCCGGCCAACCGCGTCATCGATGAACGCAATGCCTTCCTGATCGACAGCATGTTGAAGGACGTGGTTCGCTATGGCACCGCCGCCAAGGCAATGGCCCTGAAGCGCACGGACCTGGCCGGCAAGACCGGCACCACCAACGATTCCCTCGACGCCTGGTTCGCCGGTTATCAACCGAAGCTCGTCGGCATCGCCTGGATCGGCTACGACCAGCCGAAAAATCTCGGCAACAAGGAAACCGGTGGCGGGCTCGCCCTGCCGATCTGGATGGGCTACATGCAAAAGGCCTTAAAGGACGTGCCCATGGTCGAGCGGCCGGTGCCGGACGGCCTGATCCAGGTCGGCGGCGAATATTATTATGCGGAAAATCCGCCGGGCACCGGTGTGCGCAGCCTGGGTGTCGGCGAGCGTGCGCCCACTGACGACGAAAAGGTCAAGGACGAGGTCAAGAACGAACTGTTCTGAGGCTCCGTCCCGGTGTTTTCAGGCAGGCGTAACCGCGATCGGGGCCGCGCCCTGCTCGCTCAGCATCCGCGACAGGGCGCCGAACATCTCGGAGCCGTCGCGGGTATTGATCCAGCACCCGTCGATGCGGCGGTAATGAAAGCCGCCCGAGCGCGCGGCGACCCACATTTCCTGCATCGGCGCCTGGCTGTTGACGATGATCTTCGTGCCGTTGGCAATGAATTCAATCTGCAGCACATTGCCATTGCGGCTGCATTCGATGTCGATGTCGGTGCTCTGCGTGACCTCTTCAAGGACGGTTTCGATTCGCGACAGGGTACTGTCGGCAAGGGCCAGGAACTCGGAATCGGTCATGGTAAACTCCAGCGCTGAATGTAAACCGTGATTCTAATCGTGATTTCAATCGTGCTTCAACCATGCTTGCCACCGTCCGACGCTGCGGGACTGCCGAAGCGCTCCCGCAGGCTATGCCGGATCGCCTGCGTGGCCGGTGCGACCCTGTTGGTCCTGGCCGGCTGCGGCCAGAAAGGCCCGCTGTTCATGCCGGCCAAACCAGTGGTTGGCGTTGCCGGCGCAAAGGCGCCGGCCGGTAACGTCACGCCGGGAACGGCTGCCGGGCCGGTAGCTCCCGCACCGGTCACGCCTGATTCACCCGCCATGACGCCACCACCCGCGCCTGTCGTCCCCGTCAACAAATAATCGGGTGTCCCGCATGTCGTCTTTGTCCGTATCCACTTCCGTGTTTTCCATCGTGCCTGCGTCCGTCGATTCAGCATCGCTCCCGTTGTCGATCGGCGTAGCACCTTCCTGCGCAGATGGATTTTTCAGCTACCGCAATAACATGCTGCATGCGGAATCGGTTTCGCTCGCCCGTATCGCAGCCGATGTCGGCACGCCCTGCTATGTCTATTCACAGGCCGCCATCCTCACCAATTACGCCGCCTATGCCGATGCCTGCCGGACTCACGCCGGCGGCGGCGAAGCACCGCTGATCTGCTTTTCGGTAAAGTCAAATTCCAACCTGGCGGTATTGCAGCTTCTGGCCCGCCAGGGTTCCGGTTTCGACATCGTCTCCGGCGGAGAGTTGCTGCGGGTGCTGGCTGCTGGTGGAACGCCGCACAAGATCATTTTTTCGGGGGTCGGCAAGAGCCGCGATGAAATGCGCCTGGCGCTGACGCATGACATTCTCTGCTTTAACGTCGAATCGATTCCGGAGCTGCATCGGCTGAATGCAGTGGCAGGCGAGATGGGGCGGCGCGCGCGCATCTCGCTGCGGGTCAATCCCAATGTCGACGCCAAGACCCATCCCTACATCTCCACTGGCCTGAAAGAGAACAAGTTCGGTGTCGCTTATGAAGACGCCCTCCCCACCTACCGCATCGCCGCCGGACTGCCGCACATAGAAGTCACCGGTATCGATTGCCACATCGGCAGCCAGTTGCTCGATGATGCGCCGCTACTCGAAGCCCTCGACAAGCTCATCGAGCTGATCGACGCGCTGACCGTTGAGGGCATTGACCTGCATCACCTCGACATCGGCGGCGGGTTGGGCATCGACTACCAGGGGGACCGGCCGGTGGCAGTTGCCGATTACCTGCAACGTCTGTTCGCCAGGATCGATGCCTGGCGCAAGCAGGCGCATGGCGGCCGACCGATCCGGGTGCTGTTCGAGCCGGGCCGCTCGATCGTCGGCAATGCCGGTGTCTTGCTGACCAAAGTGGAATATCTGAAAGAAGGCGGGGCGAAGAACTTCGCCATCGTCGACGCTGCCATGAACGACCTCATGCGTCCGGCGATGTATCAGGCATGGCATGGCGTGCAAGCGGTTGCGCCGCGCGAGGCAGGCAGATTGACTTACGACATCGTCGGCCCGGTCTGCGAATCCGGCGATTGGCTGGCGCGGGCGCGCGAACTGGCACTGGCGCCGGGCGACCTGCTGGCGATCATGTCGGCCGGCGCCTATGCCATGACGATGGCATCGAACTACAATACCCGTGGTCGGGCAGCGGAAGTGCTGGTCGATGGGGAAGCGGTGCACCTGGTGCGCCGGCGCGAAATGCCGCAAGACTTGTTTGCGCTCGAGTCCCTGCTTCCCTAGCGTACGCATCGAAACAGGAAGGCGGGCCCGGCACCAAGCGCGTCCCTGGTCACCTGTGAACGACCGGTCGCCTAAGCAACCGGCGTAATGGGCGTGGCTGACTTGGCGCCGGCGCTGGCTGCACTCAGGCCGCCGACTTTCATTGGCAACGCCGCGCGCTTCTTGGCCCGTGCCGCCAGACTCCAATATAGCCGCATCAGCAGCAACATTCCGACGATCCCACCGAAAATCAGCGGCTGCGTGAAATTGTGCTTGGCCGCCTTCATCCACCAGAAATGCAGGATGCCGAGCGACGCGATCAGATAGACCAGCCGGTGCAACCGTTGCCAGTTCTTCGCGCCGACCCGCTTGATCATCGCATTCGTGCTGGTTGCCGCCAGCGGCAGCAGCAACACGAAGGCGATGAAGCCGACCGTGATGAATGGCCGCTTGACGACATCCTTCCACATCTCGCCAATGTCGAAGCCATGATCGAACCAGAGAAAGGTCGTGAAGTGCAGCGTCGCGTAGAAGAAGGCGTACAAACCCGCCATGCGGCGCAGCTTGACCAGCCAGATCCAGTTGGTGAAGCGCCGTAGCGGTGTCACCGCCAGCGTGATGCAGAGCAGATACAGCGTCCAGTCACCGGTATTACGGGTGATGAACTCCACCGGATTCGCGCCAAGGCCGTCGGTAAAAGTCGCCACCACCAGCCGCACGAACGGCACCAGCGCCAGCAGGAACAGGCTGGCTTTCAGGAGCTTGAATTGCTTCTGGCTGGGATTGAACATGGATGGCCGATACAGTAAAAGAAGACGATGAAAGTCGGTTGCAGTGGACGCGTCAGAAATACTTTTTCAGGTCCATGCCCTTGTAGAGCGACGCAACATCGTTGTAGCCATTGAACATGAGCGTCTTGCGCTTTTTGGCAAACAGGCCGTCCTCGCCGATACGGCGTTCGGTAGCCTGCGACCAGCGCGGATGATCGACTTCCGGATTGACGTTGGAATAGAAACCATACTCGCGCGGCGCTGCGATGTTCCAGGCCGTCTTCGGTTGTTCGGATACAAAGCGGATCTTGACGATCGACTTGGCTGATTTGTAACCGTATTTCCACGGCAGCACCATCCGCACCGGCGCGCCATTCTGGTTCGGCAGCATGTCGCCGTACATTCCCAGCCCGAGCAAGGCCAGCGGATGCATCGCTTCGTCGATGCGCAACCCTTCCACATAGGGCCACTCCAGCACCGGACTGCGCAGGCCCGGCATCTGCGCCTTGTCGGCCAGCGTGATGAACTCGACATATTTTGCGTTGCCGGTCGGCTCGACCTTCTTGATCAGCTCGGACAGGGAATAGCCGATCCACGGAATCACCATCGACCAGCCTTCGACGCAGCGCAGCCGGTAGATCCGCTCTTCCAGAGGCGCGAGCTTGAGCAGGCCGTCGAGGTCGATCGTCATCGGTTTCTTGACCTCGCCCTCGATGGCGACCGTCCACGGACGCGGCTTCAGGCTGCCGGCCGTCTGCGCAGGATCGGCCTTGTCGGTACCGAACTCGTAATAATTGTTATACGTGGTCGCATCCTTGTAGGGCGTCTGCTTTTCGGTCGAGCCGTAGGCTGGATTCAATTTGGCCGCCAGTTTGTGCGCTCCCGGCGCCTGGGCGAAGGCTTCGCGGGACGCCATTTCCAACAGCGCGGCGCTGGCAACGGATCCGGCTGCCACCTTCATGATGAAGCTACGGCGCGATTCAAAGACTTCGCGCGGCGTGATTTCCGAGGCCAGGGGCAAATCGGTTCCGTTCGGGCTACGCTTGATTAGCATTGATCACTACTCCATTCAGATGACATTGGTTAGTTCGTCCGTACCGCCTCAAAAGTTACAGCTGGCCGTAAGAATGCAGGCCGGACAAAAACATGTTCACGCCCAGGAATGCGAACGTGGTCACGACGAGCCCCACCAGCGCCCACCATGCCGCTACCTGCCCGCGCAGGCCCTTCATGAGCCGCATGTGCAGCCAGGCAGCGTAATTCAGCCAGACGATCAGCGCCCAGGTCTCCTTCGGATCCCATGACCAGTAGCCACCCCAGGCTTCCGCTGCCCACAGCCCGCCCAGGATGGTGGCAATGGTAAAGAACGTGAAGCCAACCGCGATTGACTTGTACATCACGTCATCCAGCACGGCCAGCGGCGGCAGGCGGTCGGCAAGGATGCCGCGCGACTTCAACAGGTAGGCCACGGCGACCATCGCTGCCAGAGCAAAGGTGCCATAACCGATGAAGTTGGCCGGCACATGGATCTTCATCCACCAGCTTTGCAGCGCCGGCACCAGCGGCTGGATCTCGGCAGCATCGCGGCTGACCGTGTACCAGAGCAGGAAGCCGACCGCGGCCGAAATCACCAGCATCACGAAAGGGCCCAGCTGTCGGGTCTTGTACTGTTCTTCGTAATACAGGTAAAACAAGGCCGTGATCATGCAGAACAGGATGAAGACTTCATACAAATTGGAGATGGGGATGTGGCCGACATCCGCGCCGATCAGATACGACTCGTACCAGCGCACCAGCATGCCGGTGAAACCGAGGACCACTGCCGCCCAGCACAGCTTGCTGCCAACCGAAGCGCCAAAACCCGAGCGCGTGATCAGGCCACCCCAGTAGAACAGGGTCGACAGAAAGAAGAGCGTGCTCATCCAGAGAATCGCCGACTGGCTCGACAAGGCATATTTGAGCAGGAATTTCTTGTTCGCCATGTCGAGCACGCCGCCATACAGCGCCATGGCCGACAATGCCAGCACCAGCAGGATCGCCATCAGGCTGCGCACGGATTTCCAGTGCCAGCCAAGCCAGGCAAAGGTCGGCGCCGACAGCACCAGGATCAGCTTCTCGTAATAATCCATGTAGGCGCCGTAGCGGTTCAGCGCAAAGAGTGAACCGGCCAGCAGGGCAGCTCCATACAGCCAATCGACCAGCGTGAGGCGCTTGAAGAATCCGGGTGTCGGTATGTATTCTTGCGGTTGCGTTAATTCCATTGATTTCTCCAATTCAATGCAGTGAGAACATGAACTCCCTGCTCATCGGTCCGCTGCCGAAGCGATCGCATCGCGACTCTGGCCACAGTATAGAGGACTCACCCGGGCGTCACAGCGCCGCTGCTGTCGGTTGATGCCGCAGCACTGCCCGGCGCGCCAAGCTGTTGCTTCACGCGTGCAAATTCGCTCTCGAAATCAAGCGTCTTGCGCTGCGAGCTCATCGCCATCAATGCCTGGGTATGGCCACCGGCGGCTGGACGCAGCCAGACCCAGAGCCGGCGCTCACGGATGTAGAGCATCGAGAACACGCCCAGCACCAGGAACAGGCAACCGAGGTAGACCACGTTCTTGCCGGGCGAACGCGTCACCTGCAGCACCGAGGCCTTGATTTCCTTGAAGCCGGTCAACTGCAGATAGACCGGCGCGCCATAGAAATTGGCGTCGGCATAGGCATTGGTCGCCAGTTGCAGGAATCGCGCATGCTTTTCATCGGCGGTGATCAGCGGCAGGCCGTCCTTTTCCCGGGCAGCCTGCCACAGGTCCCACAGGCTGCCGTTCAGGATCTTCATGAAGATGTCGGCTGCCTTGCCCTGTTCTGCGGCCGGGATCCGCTCCAGGAAGCGCGACACGGCGACATAACCGGAGACCTTGTCGTCACCGGCGAAGATCGCCAGTCCCTTCTCGCTCGAGTCCCGCAGCTGTTGCTGCAACCTTTGCCCATCCACGCCCTGCGCAATGGCGCGCTCGGCATAGCGCCGTGCCGCCAGCGCCCGCAACTCCGGGTCCAGGATGGCACTGCGCAGGCGCATCCACTCGTTGACCGAATCGTCGTCATCGGCTGGCAGGCGCAGGTAGCGAAACGGCGCATCCGGCGCCTCGCGCATGCCGGTCAGAAAAACCGCATCGCCATCGATCACCGTCGGCTGCATGTAGTTGTTGTATTCACGCGCCTGCCCGGTCTTGTCGCGCAGCTTGTATTGCACGCTCGGGCCGACGTTCTTCAGGTCCTTGCTGTTGGCATTCTTGGCCGCATTGCCGAGGCGTTTGTCGAGGCCATCACGCATCGATTGGCCGATGCCCTTGGCCTGGGCGACGGCGCGCGCATCCTGGCTACCGCCGGCGGCTGCGGCAGTTGCTGCGTCGGCATCGGCGCCGGCACGCATGTTTTCGACATTGAATGGCCGAAACCCGGTGAACTCGATGCTGTAGGCAGCGCCACCCGTGTTCGACAACGGCGTGGCCGCGCCGACTTCGCCCTTGACCGGAATCGCTTCCCGACGCGGACCCTGCATCGGATACGCATTCAGGCTCAGCTTGCTGCCGCCATCCTCGAAACTCGATTGATAGATCGCATATCCCTTGTAGATCAGCGGTTCGTTGACCTTGATCGTGGCCGGAAAGCTTTTTTTGGTTTCATGGTCTGTCAGCACCACCTGGCTGGCGAACAGCTTCGGCATGCCGGTTGAATAGAAATCGATGTCGAATTTTTTCAGTTGCAGCGAGAACGGCAGATCCTGGATCAGCACGCCGCTTTGCTGCTGAATGATGGCGGTATCGGTGCTGCCGCCTTCGGGAATCAATGCATTGCCGCGGAAGGTCGGGTTGCCCAGCCCGAGCCGGTGCTGCGTCGGAATCTGCGCGATGATGCCGTTGCCGGCAAACGGCGTCTTCCCGTAAAACCACTGCTGGAAACGAATCGGCAGATCCGAATCGAGCAGGCCGCCGATGCAGATGATGACGATGGCGCTGTGGGCGAAGATGTAGCCCCACTTGTTGGCGGCGCCCTGCTTGGCGGTGATCAGGGTCGCATCGTCCTTGGCGACCAGTCGTACCCGATAACCGGCAGCACCGATGCGGGTTGCCAGCTGGGCGGCGCTGGCGGCCTGCGGCATCGCCATCTGCCACTCGGCCTTGTGATGAAAATTGCGCAGCGATTGTTCGCGCACGTTCTCGCGCCAGCTGCGCATGTCGGCCAGCATTTTCGGTGCATTGCGGGTGATGCACAGCGACGTCGACAGCACCAGGAACGCCAGGATCAGCAGGAACCACCAGGCCGCATACACCGAATACAGGCCAACCTTGCCGAACACGTCGAACCAGAACGGCCCGAACTGGTTGACGTAGTTCGGCAACGGCTCGTTCTGCTTCAATACCGTGCCGATGACGGAAGCAATCGCCAGCAGCGTCAGC
>JAYTLK010000105.1:0-38898 GCA_043729515.1 Herminiimonas sp. | reverse complement strand
CTACGACATCTATTCACGGTTGTTGAAAGAACGCGTGATCTTCCTCGTCGGGCCGGTCAACGACCATACTGCGAACCTGATCGTGGCGCAGATGCTGTTTCTCGAAAGTGAAAATCCGGACAAGGACATCTCGCTCTACATCAACTCACCCGGCGGATCTGTGTCCGCCGGCATGGCGATCTACGACACGATGCAGTTCATCAAGCCGGATGTCTCGACCCTGTGCACGGGCCTTGCAGCATCGATGGGCGCGTTCCTGTTGGCCGCCGGAACCAAGGGCAAGCGCTTTTCGTTGCCAAATTCGCGCTTCATGATTCACCAGCCGTCCGGCGGCGCGCAAGGGCAGGCGACCGACATCGAGATCCAGGCCAAGGAGATCCTGTACCTGCGTGGCCGGCTCAACGGCATCCTGGCGGAAAAAACCGGCAAGAGCATCGAGCAGATCGGGCTAGACACGGAGCGCGATAATTTCATGTCGGCCGATGCTGCTGCTGAATATGGCATGATCGACAAGGTACTGGTCACGCGCGCCTGAGTTACAGGCAGGCCGTTCGCTCGGCCGGCATCGTCGTTTTCAGCGATCCGGTCTCGTACGGTCTCTGCCAATGGCATTTTGAAAAAGCCCGTACCATTCCGGTACGGGCTTTTTGCTTCTTGCAGACGGTTTGCCGGGCACTCCGGGCTTTAATTGCTTCCCGGCGTGACGAACCTGGAAATCGCAGGTAATATCAAACCACATCTATTGAAATGTTGCCCCATGTCAGACAAAAAATCCTCCAGCGGTGAAAAACTGCTCTACTGTTCGTTCTGCGGAAAAAGCCAGCATGAGGTAAAAAAACTCATTGCGGGACCGTCGGTGTTCATCTGCGATGAATGCATCGATTTGTGCAACGACATCATCCGCGACGAAGCATCGAGCGTGGAGACGGTCGCTGGTCCGAAATCGGACTTGCCGACACCGCAGGAAATTTGCGAACTGCTCGACCAGTACGTGATCGGTCAGCAGACCGCCAAGCGCATTCTGTCGGTGGCGGTATACAACCACTACAAGCGTCTGAAGCATCTCGGCAAGAAGGATGACATCGAGCTTGCCAAGAGCAACATCCTGCTGGTCGGCCCGACCGGCTCCGGCAAGACCTTGCTGGCGCAGACGCTGGCGCGCATGCTCAACGTGCCGTTCGTGATCGCAGATGCCACCACCCTGACCGAAGCCGGTTATGTCGGTGAAGACGTTGAAAACATCATCCAGAAATTGCTGCAGAACTGTAATTACGAAGTCGACAAGGCGCAGCGCGGCATTGTCTACATCGACGAGATCGACAAGATTTCACGCAAATCCGACAATCCGTCGATCACGCGGGATGTCTCCGGTGAAGGCGTGCAACAGGCATTGCTGAAACTGATCGAAGGCACGATGGCATCGGTGCCGCCACAGGGCGGTCGCAAGCATCCGAATCAGGACTTCGTGCAGATCGATACGACGAACATCATGTTCATCTGCGGTGGCGCTTTCGACGGTTTGACCAAGATCATTTCGAATCGCTCCGAGAAGAGCGGCATCGGTTTCTCGGCCAGCGTCAAGAGCCAGTCGGAGCGTACGGCGAGCGAGGTTCTGCTGGAGGCCGAGCCTGAAGACTTGATCAAGTTCGGCTTGATTCCGGAATTGGTCGGCCGCCTGCCGGTGGTGGCGACGTTGTCCGAGTTGAACGAGGAAGCACTGATTCAAATCCTGCTCGAGCCGAAAAATGCGCTCATCAAGCAATACGCGAAATTACTGCAGATGGAAGGCGCAGAACTCGAGGTGCGTCCGGCTGCATTGCGGGCGATCGCAAAGAAAGCATTGGCGCGCAAGACCGGCGCCCGTGGATTACGGTCGATCATCGAACATGCATTGCTGGACGTGATGTACGAGTTGCCGAATCAACAGAATGTAGCCAAGGTCGTCATCGATGAAAACACGGTCACCAACGGGGCCAAGCCGTTGCTGATTTATCATGAGCAGCCGAAAGTCTCGGGTGCGAAGTCGTAAATTAGCCGCATGACCGGACCCTGTGTGCCGGTTTGTGGTTCGGCTTCAAGATAAACGAAGTACAATTTCATCGAACAGAAATCATTCTGGCTTCCATCGAAAAGCCACCCGAGGGCGACTTCGTGTGTGGCTTTTTTCTTTGGACGACTTGCCAGGCGTCATGATTTTTGTTTGGAAGGGCTTGTGTTACGCCCACTCGCGCCAACATCAAATCTACGTTCCACGATAGGGCTCGCCATGACGACTACCACTCCCACTGAAACCACCCAATTGCCGTTGCTGCCGTTACGCGATGTCGTCGTGTTTCCGCACATGGTGATTCCTCTGTTCGTCGGGCGTCCGAAGTCCATCAAGGCGTTGGAAGCTGCCATGGAGCAGGGCAAGAGCATCATGCTGGCGGCCCAGAAGGCGGCGGCCAAGGATGAGCCTTCGCCGGATGATATTTATGAAATCGGTTGCGTTGCCAACATTCTGCAGATGCTGAAGCTTCCTGATGGCACCGTGAAGGTGTTGGTCGAAGGCGCGCAACGGGCCCGCATCCACAAGATCACGGAACTTGAATCGCATTTCGTTGCTGACCTGACGCCGATTGAATCCGAGGCAGGCGATGAATCGGAAGTCGAGGCCATGCGGCGCGCGATCGTTCAACAGTTCGATCAGTACGTGAAACTGAACAAGAAGATTCCGCCTGAAATCCTGACTTCGCTGGCAGGCATCGACGACGCCGGTCGCCTGGCCGACACGATCGCTGCGCATCTGCCGCTGAAGCTGGAGCAAAAACAGGTCATCCTGGAAATTTTCAATGTCGCCAAGCGCCACGAGCATCTGCTCGGACAACTCGAAGGCGAACTCGACATCCTGCAAGTGGAGAAACGCATCCGCGGGCGTGTGAAACGCCAGATGGAAAAGTCGCAGCGCGAGTACTATCTGAACGAGCAGGTCAAGGCGATTCAAAAGGAGTTGGGCGAAGGTGAAGAAGGCGCGGACCTCGAGGATCTCGAAAAGAAGATCATCGCCGCCAAGATGCCGAAGGAAGCACGCGAAAAAGCACAAAGTGAGTTGAAAAAACTCAAGCTGATGTCGCCGATGTCTGCCGAAGCCACTGTCGTGCGTAATTTCATCGATACGCTGGTTGGCTTGCCATGGAAAAAGAAATCAAAGGTCAACAACGATCTGACGAATGCGGAAAAAGTCCTGGAAGACGATCACTATGGCCTGGACAAGGTCAAGGAACGCATCCTGGAATACCTCGCCGTGCAGCAACGGGTGGACAAGCTGAAGGCGCCGATTTTGTGCTTCGTCGGCCCACCGGGCGTGGGCAAGACTTCGCTTGGCCAGTCGATTGCCCGGGCAACGAATCGCAAGTTCGTGCGTATGGCATTGGGTGGCGTGCGGGACGAGGCCGAGATCCGTGGTCATCGCCGGACCTACATCGGCTCGATGCCGGGCAAGATCCTGCAAAGCCTGGCGAAGGCGGGAGTCAGGAATCCCCTGTTCCTGCTGGATGAAATCGACAAGCTGGGCATGGACTTCCGTGGCGATCCGTCGTCTGCATTGCTGGAAGTTCTTGACCCTGAACAGAACCATACCTTCTCTGACCATTATGTCGAGGTCGATTTTGATCTGTCGGACGTGATGTTCGTGGCGACCTCGAACTCGTACAACATTCCGCCGGCGCTGCTGGACCGGATGGAAGTCATTCGCTTGTCAGGATATACCGAGGATGAGAAGACCAGCATCGCGCAACGGTATTTGTTGCCGAAGCAGATCAAGAACAACGGTTTGAAGGATGACGAGATCACGATCGCGGAGTCGGCGATCCGCGACATCATCCGCTACTACACCCGCGAGGCCGGCGTGCGCTCGCTAGAGCGTGAAGTGTCGAAGATCTGTCGCAAGGTCGTCAAGATGCTGTTGCTGAAGAAGACGGAAAAGAAGGTTGCCGTCAACTCCAAGAACCTGGATAAATTTCTGGGCGTGCGGCGGTACGACTTCGGCGTGGCGGAAAAAGAGAACCAGGTCGGTCAAGTGGTCGGCCTTGCCTGGACCGAAGTCGGTGGCGATCTGCTGACGATCGAAGCCGTGGCGATGCCGGGCAAAGGCAATGTGATCCGCACCGGCACCTTGGGCGACGTGATGAAGGAGTCGATCGAGGCAGCACGCACGGTGGTGCGCAGCCGTGCGAAAAAGCTCGGCATCAAGGCCGATGTCTTTGAAAAGAACGACATCCACATCCACGTGCCGGAAGGCGCGACGCCGAAGGACGGTCCCTCGGCAGGTGCTGCAATGACGCTGGCGATGGTGTCGGTCTTTACCGGCATTCCGGTGCGGGCAGATGTGGCGATGACGGGCGAGATCACACTGCGGGGAGAAGTGCTGCCGATCGGCGGACTGAAGGAAAAGCTGCTGGCAGCGCATCGCGGCGGAATCAAGACGGTGTTGATTCCAGAGCAAAATGTGAAGGACTTGGCCGACATTCCGGACAACGTCAAGAACAAGCTCGAGATCGTACCGGTGCGCTGGATCGACAAGGTGCTGGAAATTGCACTCGAGCGTAGTCCGGTACCGTTGACAGATGAAGAAGCGGCGCTTGGCGTGGCCGCTGCGGCAGCCGCAATCAAGCCGGGTGATCAGACCGATACGGTACGCACGCATTAAGTGCAGATCGGCACGGTGCAGTATGCAAAACGCCTTTCGGGGCGTTTTTTTTCGTCGATCATTTCATTGTGATGGAAGAAATGATTGTTCTCTGGCAAATTACTTGACACTGAAGCAGCACGGCTTGTCTAATACAACTTGCAAATTTTCTACGCACTACTGTTGCAAAGATAGCGACAAATGCACCTCCATGAGAGCGACCATTTTTTCGCAATGTCATCACTTGTGGGGAGACGCGCTTGAATAAAACAGAATTGATCGATCATGTGGCTGAAAAAGCGGATTTGTCGCGCGCTGCAGCCGCACGCGCAATCGACGCAGTGATCGCCGGCGTCACCACGACCTTGAAAAAAAACGGTTCCGTGACCCTGGTTGGATTCGGTACCTTTACCGTATCGAGGCGGGCAGCCCGCGCCGGACGCAATCCACAAACCGGTGATGTCATCAAGATCAAGGCGGCAAAGGTGCCGAAATTTAAGCTTGGCAAAGGCTTGAAGGATGCAGTAAACTAGCTGGCTTGGCGCAATGACATGCGCCCGGTTTTGCGATGAATGCGGGTGCTTAGCTCAGTTGGTAGAGCGGCGCCCTTACAAGGCGTAGGTCGGGAGTTCGAGCCTCTCAGCACCCACCAGCAGTTCACGCAAAAGCACTCCGTGCACGCAATGCAGTTGGCGGCGATCAGGCACGGAAAAGCAGTAGTCGAGGAGTGGTAGTTCAGTTGGTTAGAATACCGGCCTGTCACGCCGGGGGTCGCGGGTTCGAGTCCCGTCCACTCCGCCAAAAACAAGCAGTAGCGCGAGTGAGCCGAAAGGCTCACGTCGGGACTCGAAGGGAATCGCTTGCAAGCGATTCCGCGGCCTGCAGGATGTAGGCGAGTCCCGTCCACTCCGCCAGATACAAGCAACAAAAACGAAAGGCGAACTCGGTTCGCCTTTTTTGTTATCTGGCACTGCAAGGTGCCATTTTCGACGGCATTTTGCCGTATCATCGCGACGGTTCCTTGCCGGGGGTTGCCCGGCGTTCGCATCCTGTCAGTGAGTAGCCGACCATGTTTGAATTCATCCGTACCCACCAGCGTCTGATGCAGTTCGCGCTGCTGCTGTTTATCTTTCCATCGTTTGCATTTGTCGGCGTCCAGAGTTATGCGCATTTCGGCGATGGCGACAATGCCGTGGCGAAGGTGGCGGGGAAGACGATTTCAAAACAGGAATGGGAAGCGGCGACGCAGCAGCAGATGGACCAGTTGCGCGAGCGCTTCGGCGCGCAGTTCGACCCGAAAGTGTTCGACACGCCGGAAGCCCGGCTACGCATCCTCGAGAACCTGGTTGCACAGCGGGCGATGTCGGCCGAGGTCGTGCGGGATCATCTGTCGGTGTCCGACCAGGCATTGCAGCAGGCAATCCTGTCGATTCCAGGCATGACAACGGCGGACGGCAAGTTCGATGTCGAGCGCTACAAAAGCATTCTGGCGGTGCAGGGCATGACCCCGGCCAGTTATGAAGTGCGCAAGCGCCAGGACATGGCGATGCAGCAGATCAATGCTGCCGTGCAGGAAAGCGCGATTGCACCGAAATCAGTTGCGTCCCGCATCTCCGACCTGAATGACCAGGAGCGGCTGGTGCAGGAACTGCCGTTTCGAAATGATGCTTACGCGGCCCAGGTCAAGATCACCGACGACATGCTCAAGGCGTACTACGACAAGAACATCAAGCAGTTTGAAGTGCCGGAGCAGGTGAAGGCGGAATACGTGGTGCTGTCCAGCGAAGCATTGGCGTCGCAGATCGCGGTGTCGGAGGCCGACGTCAAATCCTTCTATGACCAGAATCAGAAGCGCTTCGGCATTGAAGAGCAGCGGCGTGCCAGTCACATCCTGGTGGCGATGAAGAAGGATGCGCCGGCAGCCGATGTCGCTGCGGCGCGCGCGAAGGCGGAAAAACTGCTGGCGCAGGTGAAGGCTGCGCCGGGCGACTTCGCCAAGATTGCGAAAACCGGTTCTGATGATCCCGGTTCGGCCGAACGTGGCGGCGATCTCGATGTGTTCGGCCGCGGGATGATGGTCAAGCCGTTCGAAGATGCCGCCTTCAAGATGCAGGTGGGAGATGTCAGCGGCCTGGTGCAATCGGATTTTGGATTTCACATCATCAAACTGACCGAAATCAAGCCGTCGACCGTCAAGACGCTGGCCGAGGCGACACCGGAGATCACGGCGGAGATTCGCAAGCAGCTGGCTGCGAAAAAATATGCCGAGTCGGCCGAGATATTCACCAACACCGCTTACGAGCAGGCCGACAGCCTCAAGCCGCTGGCCGACAAGCTGAAGCTGACGATCCAGGCAGCGGACAATCTCAAGCGGATACCGAACCCGGAAGCCGCTCCCGGCTCGCCTGTCAACAATCCGAAATTCCTGGCTGCGCTGTTTTCCAACGACGCCTTGAAAAACAAGCACAACACGGAAGCCGTCGAAGTCGCGCCGAATACGCTGGTGGTCGGGCACGTGGTCGACTACAAGCCGGTATCGCGGCTGCCGCTGGAAGCCGTCATGCCGCTGGTGAAAGCGCGCGTGACCCAGGCAGAGACGGCCAGCCTGGCCCGCCGCACTGGCGAAGCAAAGCTGGCGGGACTGAAGAAGACGCCGGATGGCAGTGCCTTCGGCCAGGAAAAAGCGGTCTCCCGCACCAAGGAAAACGGGGTTGACCCGGTGGCAGTGGTGGCATTGATGAAAGCCGATGCCACAACCCTGCCGGCCCTGGTGGGCGTCGACCTGCCTGGCAAGGGTTACAGCATTTTCCGGATCAACAAGGTCTCTCTGCCGGCCACGCTCGACACGGCGCGCCGGGCAGCTGAACAGAAGCAGATCACTACCCTGCTGGCGCAGGAAGAGATGCTGGCATACATCGATGTGTTGAAACAGCGGGCGCAGGCCAAGATCCTGCCGGCAGCAGCCTCGGCGCCTGCCGTGCCATCGGATGAGCGTGCACCTGGCGATGTCCCGGCCGCGGCTCCGGCCCCGGCTCTGGCCCCGGCTCCGGCAAGGCCGGCGCGTTAAAGGTTGTCCGGCTGCGCTGACATCAATGCATGCGCAGCCGCGGCAAATGCCGCGTCAGAAAACGCTGGCAGCGGCACGACACTGGCGTGGTCGAACTGACTGAAGTTGCGCGCGATCGAGCGGCGGTAAGCCGGGTCATAATGGTCCACCAATAATTCGCGCACCAGGATCTCCATCTCGCCGCTGGTGGCCAGCGCATGCCAGCGACCGATCTTCTCGCTGCCATACAATTGGGTGAGGCAATCAAGTTGCCGGTTCAATGCTTCGGGGCTTTGCACGAAGTGCGCGTAATCTGCCATCAGCAACGCCACGCGGGCGTCGTCGGGCGTCTCAAGCGAGATACAGGGCGATGCCCGCATGGCGGTCATGAGTGCCTCCGGTACCCGCAGGTTGCCGACCTTCTTGCTTTCTGACTCGACATACACCACCTGCGCCGGATCGAAATGGCGCAGTGCTTCCCAGATTCGGCTTTCGAAGGTTTTTTGCGTCGGCTGCGGTTCTTCCGGCAGGTTGCCGAGCACGGAGCCGCGATGGGCCGCCAACTGTTCCAGGTCGAGTACCTGGACGCCGCCCGCCGCCAGGGTCTGCAGCAATCGGCTCTTGCCGCTGCCGGTGGTGCCACAGATGACTTCAAAATGGAACGCCTGTGGCAATGTGGCGAGCGCGCCATTGACGTGACGGCGATATTCCTTGTAGCCGCCGTCAAGCTGCACCGCATGCCAGCCGATACGGGCCAGCACATGGGCGAGCGAACCGCTGCGGTTACCGCCGCGCCAACAATAGACCAGCGGTTTCCAGTCGCGCGGCTTGTCGTGGAAATGCGCATCGATCATGTTGCCGATATTGCGCGCGACGATTGCCGCGCCGCTTTTCTTGGCGTCGAAGGCACTGGCCTGCTTGTAGAGGGTGCCGATTTGCACGCGCTCTTCATCATCGAGGACCGGACAATTGATCGCGCCGGGCAAGTGGTCTTCGGCAAATTCACCCGGACTGCGCACATCGATGATGGCATCGAACTGATCGAGCTCCGGCAGGATCAGGTCAAAGGCCAGCAGGGCAGGAAATTTCTTGCGCTCGGTGTGGTCTGGCGTCATCGCGCGCCTGTCACGTTTTGCATGTCGGCCGGCGATGCGGTGCGCGCGGTACCGGCTTTTGACGCGTTGCGGCCGGCCTGGCCGAGCATTTGAGTCAGGTGCGGCCACACGTTGTCGAGCAGGATCGGCTGCGCTGCCGCCACCGGGTGGATGCGATCGCTCTGGAACAAGTCAAGGCGCGTCTGCAACCCTTCCAGAAAAAAGGGTACCAGCGCGCTGCCGGTTTGCTTCGCCAGGGCGGGGTAGATGCCGGCGAACTGCCGCGCGTAAGCGGGGCCATAGTTCGGTGGAATCTGCATTCCCGCCAGCAGCACGCGCGCGCCGACTTTTTCGCAAGCGTCGATCATGGCCCGGAGATTGGCTTGCGTGGCGCTGATGGGCAGGCCGCGCAATGCATCGTTGCCACCGAGCTCGATGATGACGATGTCGGGATGGTGCGATTCGAGCAGGGCTTGCAATCTGGCGCGGCCGCCGCTGGTGGTTTCGCCGCTGATGCTGGCATTGACGATCGGTGCCGTGATGTTGCGGCTTCGCAGGCGCTGTTCCAGCAACGGCACCCAGCCGGCACCGCGGGTCAGGCCGTATTCGGCAGACAGGCTGTCGCCGAGCACGAGCACGGTTTTTGATGCAGAATGGTTGCGCCCGGCAGCAGCATGCGGGTTCGCATGTTGCGTCGCTTGTCTGGTTGGCGCTGTTGTCTGTGCCAGCGCCAGGCCGGCATTCAGTTGCAAACCCACCAGCGCACTGACCAACCAGCCGAGCGGCAGGCGGTGGTCCGGAAATCGTCCGATCTTCCACCTGCGCGTCGACGGTGTCACCGGCGCTTGTTCCAATTCTTTCATTCTTCCCACGAAAATCTTGCGCATGCCTGATGCCATTCCTGTGCCCTTTGCCATTGAAACGATCGGACTCGGCAAGCGGGTCGCCGACGCGACCGGCGAACTCACCATTCTAGACGACGTCAATTTTACCGTGCCCACCGGGGCGACGCTGGCCATCGTCGGCGCTTCCGGCTCAGGTAAATCCACCTTGCTCGGGTTGCTGGCCGGCCTGGACCTGCCATCGACCGGCACCGTGCGGCTCAACGGCGTCGACCTGTTCGCGCTCGATGAAGACGGCCGAGCCGGAATACGCAAGCGCCTGCTCGGTTTCGTGTTCCAGTCATTCCAGTTGCTGCCGCATCTGACCGCCCTGGAAAACGTGATGCTGCCCCTGGAGCTGCGCGGCGACGACCATGCCGGCGAGCGTGCCGCGGCGATGCTGGGCCGGGTCGGCCTGTCGTCGCGCTTGAAGCATTATCCAAAGTATCTGTCGGGTGGTGAACAGCAACGCGTGGCCCTGGCGCGGGCTTTCGTCTGCGAGCCGCCGTTGCTGTTTGCCGACGAACCCACCGGCAGCCTGGACGCAGCCACCGGCGAGGCCGTCATCCGCCTGATGTTCGAACTGAATCAGGAGCGCGGATCGACCCTGGTGCTGGTAACGCACGACACATCGATCGCGCAGTTGTGTTCGCAGATCATCACCATCACCGCTGGCCGACTGGTGCCGGCTGTTTGAAACGCGCGCCGAGCCGATTGCGCACGGTGCGGGCGGCTTCGATGATTTCACCGGCGGTGACGCCGACCGGACCGGTACCCTGGGCGATCAGCAGATCGGCTGCCGCGCCGTGCAGCCACACTGCACCTGCCGCAGCTGCCAACGGCGTCCAGGACTGCGCAAGCAGGGCGCCGCACATGCCCGCCAGGACGTCGCCGGTGCCGCCGGTGGCCAGGGCCGCGTTTCCGGTTGGATTGATGAGCAGACGAATGCCGTCCGCAATCACCGTACCCGAGCCCTTCAGGATGACGATGGCGTGAAAGCGGGCAGCCAGCGCGGCGGCGGCCTTCAATCGGTCGGCCTGGACTTCGGCTGCCGACAGGCCCAGCAGGCGGGCTGCTTCCAGCGGATGCGGCGTCATCAGGGTCGGGCTGGTGCGGCGTGCGATCCGCAGCGCGAGTTCAGGCGTGCCTGCCGCGAGATTGAGCGCATCCGCATCGAGCACCAGCGGCCCGTCGATGTCACAGGCATGCTCCACCAGCGACAGTGCAGCCGCATCTCGCCCCAAACCAGGCCCGATCACGATGACGGCGCCAGTGATGCGTGCGTCATGCGCCAGCCGGCACATCAGTTCCGGCTGCCCGGGAATGAAAGCCAGTGCCGCATGTGCCTGGGCAAAGCCGATCGTCACCCGCCCGCAGCCGGATTTCAATGCCGCTTGCGCGGCGAGGACCGCAGCGCCCGCCATTCCGTGGGCGCCGCCGATGATGACCACATCGCCATGGCTGCCCTTGTGCGTGTCCTGGCGGCGCGGCATGAAGATTTCCGGAAATGCAGCCGGCCCGCTGCGCCAAGCGACCGGCGCCGGAAAATCCCCAGCAGCGATGCCAAGACCGGCGACATGGATTTCGCCGGCAAACTCACGGCCACTGCCGGTATGCAGTCCTGGCTTGTCGCCGATGAAGGTCAGCGTGTGGCTGGCACGGATGCAGGCGCCTGGCTGGCCTGCCTGGTCGGGGTCGTCGTGGACGGCGCCGGTATCGGCGTCCATTCCGCTCGGCACATCCAGCGCCAGCAACGGCGCGGCGATCGCATTCATCATCGTGATCACTGCGCACCACGGCGTGCGCAATCCGCGCGACAGACCGATGCCGAACAGGCCGTCGATCACCAGGTCCCATGTCATGTCTGCGAGGTGATCGTACTGCGTGGCGCCACTGATGCATTGGACGCCATTGCGAACGCGAAGCAGACGGGCCAGGGCTTGCGCATGGTCGCTCGGGAGGGCCGCCTGCCCATTCATCGGTACCACGGGCGCGGCAGGCAACGCCGGCATCAACACCGTCACTGCGCAGCCATGTTCGGCCAACAGGGCGGCACATTCGAGCGCGTCACCACCGTTGTTGCCGCTGCCTGCGGCCACCAGGACGCGCGGAGGTCCTGCTGCCGCGGCCACCGGCGCGATCAATTGCAAGGCGAGCGCGGCAGCCGCTTCGCCGGCGCGCTGCATCAGGCAATGCGACGGCAGGCCCGCCTGGGCAGCGGCCTCCACGGCCCGCAGTTGCGCCACCGAATACAGCGGCTGCAGTGCATCACCGGGCTGAAGATAGCGCAGCATCGGCGGGACAGGCATGCGGGCCTCGTTCATCCGTAGCGCGACATGGTCAGCCCGTCGAGGTCGATTTCGGGCGTGCGGCCGGACATCAGGTCGGCCAGCACGCGGCCGGCGCCGGCTGCCATGGCCCAGCTGTTGGCAGCATGGCCAAGGTTCAGATACAGGTTGCGCACGGGTGTGGGGCCGAGCACCGGCGGTCCATCCGGCAGGGTCGGCAAGCTGCTGCTCCAGAGCGTGGCGGCGTTGTAATTGGCGGCATCCGGGAACCAGTCCTGGCCAGCCTTGAGCAGGGTGCGGATGGCGGCTCGGCGCATGTCCTCAGGCCGGTTGCCCAGCTCGGCGGTTCCCGCCAGGCGAATTCGGGTACCCAGGCGCGTGATCGCCACCTGGTACATCGGGTCGGCAAGCGACGCCAGCGGCGCGTCGTCGAAGTTGCGGATCGACGCCGTCGCGGTATAGGTACGCACTGGATAAAACGGCAGGCGAATACCGAGCGGTGCGAGCAACGGTGCGCTGCCGGCCCCGGCGGCAACCACCACGGCGTCGACTGGAAAGCGATTTTCTTGAAGGCGCAACATCAGGGCAGCGCCCGCCTGCTGCGACGGCTCGATCGCGTCGACCTGCGCGCCAAAATGAAACTGCACGCCCAGGGCCTGCGCTGCATTGCGCAGCTGCTTGCAGAACAGCGGGCAGTTGCCGGCGGCGTCCTGCGGCAACGACAAGGCGCCCGCCAGCGGTGTCTCTCGGTGCATTGCCGGCTCAAGCCGCAGTACGTCGTCCGGCTCGAGCACCTGATGCGGCACATCGTGCGCAGCCAGGAACGCGTGCAGGTCGGCCGCAAATTCCCGTTCCCGATCCGTGCGATACAAACGCAGGTGGCCTTCGGTCTGCTCGAACGCGAAGTCGTGTGCTCCCTGCAGCCGGCGAATCGTGTCCTGGCTGTAGGAAGCCAGCCGGAAGGCGCGCTCGCGGTTGATCTGGTGCCGATCCAGTTCGGCCTCGGCCACCCAGCGTTTTGCCCAGCGCCACAGCAACCGGTCCATGCGCGGCGCGATCCAGACCGGTGCTTCGGCTTTCAGCAGCATCGGCAACAGCTTGCGCGGCATGCCTGGCGCCGACCAGGGCAGGGCATGGGCCGGCGACAGGAGTCCGGCATTGCCGAAGCTGGCGCCTTCGGCAACGTTGGTCTGGCTTTCCAGCACGACCACCTCATGCCCCTCGCGCGCCAGGAAATAGGCCGAGCAGACGCCGACGACGCCCCCACCGATGACGGCTACCTGCATCGACTGTCACTCGACACGTTGGTTACCTGTGGTGGCATGGCATCGCTGCTGACGGCAGATCGGGCATTGCCCGCTGCAGCGGCACGGTGGGCCGAAGCGGCGCCCGGGCATTCGGCAGGAGGATGATGACGTGACAATCGGGACGGCGGGTGTCGGGGCATGGGGTTTCAATGGCAAGGCAGTGGTATGTCGGCGAGGTGGTCGTTCCACATTATCGTTTGTCGACGCGCCGGTCGATGTGGCTTCATTCACTTTCGAACATCGACTGCGTCAGCATAGGGCGCGACAGCCAATGCTTTCAGGCGGGTATGTACGTTACCGCACAGAACCTTTATTGGGCGTCGCGTACAACGTCTACATCGGACGGACGCGCCGCGAAAGCAACCTTGCCGGTAGCAGCGACATCCATTTCGACCGACGCATTTTACGGCTTTGTCGGGGCGCACGAGAAAGGCGCCACGATACCCTTGCCGTCGGAGTACCGGCCAGGCGTCGGCAGCCACATGCTGATCGACGCAGCCAATCAACCAAACCACACATCGAGGGAATCATCATGTCATTGAGCAAAAATATTCTGACCGCATTTCTGGCCGTCGTTCTGTTCGCACTCGCAGGTTGCGTGTCGACCCCGACCAAAGAAGGCACTGGCGCGTATGTCGAGGATTCGGTCATCACCGGCAAGGTCAAGGCCGTCATCCTGAACGAGCCAATGCTGAAGTCGCGCGAAATCAACGTCGAAACCTTCAAAGGCGTGGTTCAACTGAGCGGTTTCATCAGCTCGGAAGCCGAAGCACAGAAGGCCGTCGAAGTTACCCGTGGCGTCAAGGGCGTGATGTCGGTCAAGAATGACATGCGTCTGAAGTAAGCAGGCGTAGCACGTCCCCGTTCCCTGCGCTTGCGTAGAGTGCGGTGGCGACACCGGCCGTGGAAGGCAATTGACAGAGAACCGTCAGTTGCCTTCCACGGCCGGTTTTCGCATGGGCGTCAGGAATGGGTAGGTGTGGCATTCCTGCATCGACCCGAAGTTGGCTGACGCGAAACACGATCGACCACGTTATGAGTTGGTATTATTGAGCCACAACAATATTCTGGAAACGCCATGGCACATGCCGACTCTGCAGCTCCGTTGGTCGTGATCGACACCGTGGAGCAATCTGCGACCGGGGAAATGCAGCCGCATCCGTTGATCTCCGCCGAAAAAGCGGCGACTGATTCGGGTTTTCCCGTGCGTGTGCATGTGGATGCACGCGGTGCGGCGCTGGCATTGCTGGCGACACTGGCGTTCGTCTTTGCGCTGCAGTGGGCGCAAAAGTTCTTCATTCCGGTGGTCTTCGCCATCTTCATCTCCTACACCCTCAACCCCGTTGTTCGCTGGCTGGAAAAGATTCGCCTGCCGCGCGCCCTGGCGGCGACCGTCGTCATGCTCAGTCTGTCGGGCGCGCTGGTGGCGGTAGGCATCCAGCTTCGCGACGAGGTCACTTCAATCGTCGAGCAACTACCGAACACGACACAACGCCTGTCGCATGCGCTGGCCAGCATCCGGGATGAAAAACCGGGTGCGATCCAGCGCATGCAGACTGCCGCCAACGAGATCGCCAAGGCCACCGCCCAAGCGACCGGCGGCAAGGTTGCGCCCCCCGGCAAGACTGCCGCGGTAGTGCCGGACGAGCCGTTGTTCAAGCTCTCGGCGCTGCTGTGGGCCACCTCGATCGGCGCGGCAGAGTTCGTCGGGCAGGTCACCATCGTCCTGTTTCTGGTGTTTTTTCTGCTGCTCTCGGGTGACACCTTCAAGCGCAAGCTGGTCAAGCTGACCGGGCCATCGATTTCGAACAAGAAGATCACGGTGCAGATCCTCGACGCCATGAACGACTCGGTCCAGCAGTACATGTCGATGCTGCTGGTGACGAACATCCTGCTGGCGCTGATGATGTGGGGCGCGTTGCGCTGGTTCGGCCTGGAAAATGCCGGCGCCTGGGCAGTCGCCTCGGGCCTGTTGCACGTGATTCCCTATTTCGGGCCGTTGCTGATCATGGGCGCGACCGGGCTGGTCGCCTTCATGCAGTTCGAGTCGGTCTCGACTGCCTTTCTGGTGGCCGGCACCTCGCTGGCGGTCGCGACCCTGGTCGGCACCTTCGTGACCACCTGGATGACCGGGCGGATCGCCAAGATGAACGCGGCGGCAGTCTTCATCTCGCTCTTGTTCTGGGGCTGGTTGTGGGGCGTCTGGGGCCTGCTGCTCGGCATTCCGATCGTCGTCATCATCAAGGTCATCGCCGAGCATGTCGACGGCATGCAGACGGTGGCCGAACTGCTGGGTGACTAACGTGGCCTAGCCGGCGGCGCGACCCATCGGGTTCGCCGGCGCCAGGGCGGCTTCGACCGCCCGCGCCACCGCCAGAACATGCGCATCCGCCATGGCCGGCCCGCCGATCATCAGGCCGACCGGCAGGCTGCCCGGCGCATGACAGGGCAACGAGATCGCGCAGCCATCGAGCAGGTTGAAGGCGGCGGTATTGCGCAGCAGCAGACTGTTATTCCTGAAGAACTCCTCGTCCGATGCTTCCAGTGCGGCGATCGGCGGCGCCACGATCGGCACCGTCGGCATGATCAGCGCGTCGTACGGCGCAATCACTCCTTCCATTTGCCGAATCCAGGCGTTGCGCGCCTGGTGCAGGTCGATGTAGTCGGCGGCCGAGACAGACGCGCCAAGGCGAATGCGGCGTGCCACGCGGGAGTCGTAACCGGCTTCCCGTTGCGCCAGCAGTCGGCGATGCCAGGCGAACGCTTCGGCGCTGGAGAAGTAGCCGAACGCCAGGTATCCGGCCAGTTCCGGCAGCTTGCAATCGATGATGCGCGCGCCCGCTGCCGACAGGCGCGCGATGGCGCTGGCGAAGCTGTGGGCGACATGGGCATCGAGGTCGTCCAGCACCAGCGTTTGCGGCAGGGCCAGGCGCAGGCCGGCCAGGGGCAGCCGCGGAATGGTCAGGCGGCAATCGGCGATCAGGCCATCGATCAGGATGCAATCGTCCACCGAGCGGGTCATCGCACAGATCGTGTCCAGCGTCGTCGACAGCGGCACGGCGCCGGTGGTCGGTACCCGGCGCGCGGTGGGCTTGAAGCCGACCAGGCCGCACAGCGCAGCCGGAATGCGGATCGAGCCGCCCGTGTCGGAACCGATGCCTGCCACGCAATGGCCGGCCGCAACCGAGACAGCGGCGCCCGAGGAAGAGCCGCCGGGAATGCGGGCCACCTGCGCGTCGGCCGGATTGGCGGCGGTCCCGTTATGCGGATTGAGTCCCACGCCCGAATAGGCGAATTCCGTCATGTTGGTCTTGCCGATGATGGCCGCGCCTGCTGCCCGCAGGCGCGCGACCACGGGTGCGTCCTGCGTGGCAGGAGGCGCGTCGTGCAGCACGACCGAACCGGCCAGGGTCGTTTCGCCCGCCACGTCGAGCAGATCCTTGATCGACACCGGCAGGCCGGCCAGGGCCGACGGCGCCGCCATGCCGGCGCTGCGCATGGCATCGGCCAGGTCCGCCGCCAGGCGGGCTGGCTGCGCATACAGGCGGGTGTAGATCGCGGTCGAGGCTTCGGCGGCGTCGAGACTGGCATCGAGCAGCACACGCCGTGATCGGGTGGCGAGACTGGAAATCGAAGTAGAGATCGGCTGATTCATGGGGCATGTCCGCAAGCTGTTTTCCTGGCGGACGATAGCATGGAAAAACAGACCCGGCCGAAGGTAGCGACTCGGCAGGCGCATGCAGCGCGGTATAATCCGAGGTTGTGCGAACTGGTCGTCGCCGACGCGTATCGGTCTGCCACGGCGCTGTTCGCAAAGCAATCCCGCGGCGTTGCGCGGCAGATGCTTTTCACCGTCATTGCCGCGCGTTTTTTGCTTTTTCCTTGATTCACCCAGCAGCGAGTCCGCCTGCCAGGCGTGCGCGCTGCGCCAACCACACATCCGCCATGCTGATTCTGCCGGGCTCCAGCGCCCTGTCTGCCTTTCGTACCACCCGTATCCTGTTTCGCCTGCAGCAAGCCGACGCCAGCGTGACCGGCATCACGGCCCGCTATCTGCATTTCATCGATGCCGCCACGCCGCTGGAACAGATCGACATCGATCGGCTGCGGGGATTGCTGACCTATGGCGAGCCGTTTTCGGGACCGGATGACGAGCGCGCCGACGCCGCAGACAGCTTCGTGGTCGTGCCACGCCTGGGCACCATCTCGCCCTGGGCCAGCAAGGCGACCGACATCGCGCACAATTGCGGCATGCCGCAGGTACACCGGATCGAGCGTGGCGTGACTTACTACGTCAAGCGCAAGACCGGGCTGCTGGGCGGCGTCAGGAAACTGGACCCGGATGCCTGGGCAGCGATCTCGGCGGTGCTGCACGACCGCATGACCGAGACCGTCCTGCGAAAGACCGAGGATGCAGTAGCGCTGTTCGGCCTGCTGGACGCACCGGCGCTGGCATCCATCGACCTGCTGGCAGGTGGCAAGGCGGCGCTGGCGGCCGCCAATACCGAACTCGGGCTGGCCTTGTCGGATGACGAAATTGATTATCTGGAAGGCGCATTCACCAGGGCCGGGCGCAACCCGACCGATGTCGAACTGATGATGTTCGCGCAGGCCAACAGCGAGCACTGCCGCCACAAGATCTTCAATGCCGACTGGACCATCGACGGCGTGCCGCAGGAGCGCTCGCTGTTCGCCATGATCCGCAATACCCACGCCTTGAACCCGCAGGGAACGGTGGTGGCCTACAGCGACAATTCCTCGATCATCGAAGGCGCGACCATCTCCCGCTTCTATGCCCGCGGCGCGGCCGAAGGCAATGTCTACGCCGCCACGCAGGAGCTGACGCACATCCTGATGAAGGTCGAGACCCACAATCATCCGACCGCAATCTCGCCGTTTCCGGGCGCCTCGACCGGCGCCGGCGGCGAGATTCGCGACGAAGGCGCGACTGGCCGCGGCGCCCGTCCGAAAGCGGGCCTGACCGGCTTCACGGTATCGAACCTGCGTCTGCCGGAAGCGGTGCAGCCGTGGGAAAACGCGGCCGACGTCACCCGGCCGACGGCGCCTGGCGCGGGAACCGACTACGGCAAGCCGGAACGCATCGCCTCCGCCTTGCAGATCATGATCGACGGCCCGCTGGGTGGCGCTGCCTTCAACAACGAGTTCGGGCGGCCGAACCTGAATGGCTACTTCCGGACCTACGAGCAGAATGTCGGCGGAATCGTCGCCGGTTATCACAAGCCGATCATGATCGCCGGTGGCCTGGGTAACATCAGCGCACTGCATACGCACAAGGATGCGCTGCCGGTCGGCAGCCTGCTGATCCAGCTCGGCGGACCCGGCATGCGGATCGGCATGGGCGGCAGCGCTGCCTCGTCGATGGCGACCGGCACCAACACCGCCGATCTCGATTTCGATTCGGTCCAGCGCGGCAATCCGGAAATGGAGCGGCGGGCACAGGAAGTCATCAATGCCTGCTGGAGCCTGCAGGCCGACAATCCGATTCTGTCAATTCATGATGTCGGCGCCGGTGGCTTGTCGAATGCGTTTCCGGAAATTACGAATGACGCAAAACGTGGCGCCATCTTCGACCTGCGCGCGGTGCCGCTGGAAGAAAGCGGCATGGCGCCGCGTGAAATCTGGAGTAACGAATCCCAGGAGCGCTACGTGCTGGCAATCGCGCCTGGCAGCCTGGCGCTGTTCGAGTATCTGTGCAGACGCGAGCGTTGCCCGTTTGCCGTGGTCGGGCACGCCACCGAAGAGCGCCAACTGCAGGTAATCGATCCGGACAACACCGCCACCGGCCATCCGGTGGACATGCCGATGGATGTCCTGCTCGGCAAGCCGCCGAAGATGCATCGCGACGTGGTGCACGTGCTGTCTGACCTGCCGGCGCTGGAGCTGACCGGCATCGACCTGCTGGAGGCTTCGCAGCGTGTGCTGCGTTTGCCGACGGTGGCCGACAAGTCCTTCCTGATCACGATCGGCGACCGCACCGTGGGCGCGACCACGGTGCGTGACCAGATGGTCGGGCCATGGCAGGTGCCGGTGGCGGATTGTGCCGTGACCGCCATGGGTTTCGAAGGCTATCTCGGCGAGGCGATGGCGATGGGCGAGCGCACGCCATTGGCCATCATCGATCCGGCCGCTTCGGGCCGGATGGCAGTGGGCGAAGCGATCACGAATCTGGCGGCGGCGCCGATTGCGGCACTGGGTGACATCAAGCTTTCCGCCAACTGGATGGCAGCCTGCGGACAACCGGGCCAGGATGCGGCGTTGTTCGACACGGTGCGCGCGGTCGGGATGGAATTGTGTCCGGCGCTGGGCATCAGCATCCCGGTCGGCAAGGATTCGCTGTCGATGCGCACTACCTGGAAAGAGGGTGATGCCGCGAAATCGGTGACCTCTCCGGTGTCGCTGATCGTCTCCGGTTTTGCACCGGTGACGGATATCCGCCGTGTGCTGACGCCGCAACTGCGTACCGACCTGGGCGACACGGCGCTGATCCTGATCGATCTTGGCCGCGGCAAGAATCGGCTCGGCGCGTCGGCGTTCGTGCAGGTGATGCAGCAACTGGGCAACGTCGGCCCCGACCTGGACGACCCGCAGGATCTGATTGCGTTCTTCACTGCGATCCAGGCCCTGAATGCCGATGCCAAGCTGCTGGCCTATCACGATCGTTCCGACGGCGGCCTGTTCGCCACCCTGTGCGAGATGGCGTTTGCGGGGCGCACGGGCGTCTCCGTCAATCTCGACATCCTGACGCTGGAGTCCGGCCACGGCGCCGACTGGGGCGATGCCAAGAACTGGGCGACCCAGGTCGGCGAGCGGCGCAATGAACTGACGCTGCGCGCACTCTTCGCCGAAGAACTGGGCGCCGTGATCCAGGTGCGCGCGGCAGAAAAATCCGATGTCATGAACGTGTTGCGCGCCCACGGCCTGGGCGCCTGCAGCCACATCATCGGCAAGCCGAATCCACGTGGCGTGATCGAATTCGCGCGCGATGCCCGCGAGATCTACAACCAGCCACGGGTCGCGCTGCAGCAGCTCTGGAGCGAAACCAGCTGGCGCATCGCCCGCCTGCGCGACAACCCGGAATGCGCCGACGCCGAATATGCGCGCATTGCCGACGCCGCAGACGCCGGCATGTCGCCGATCCTGTCCTTCGATCCGCAGATCGACGTGGCTGCCCCGATGATCGCAACAGGCGTGCGGCCGAAGGTAGCCATCCTGCGCGAGCAGGGCGTCAACTCGCATGTGGAGACGGCGTGGGTGATGCACCGGGCCGGCTTTACCGCCATCGATGTCCACATGAGCGACCTGATCGCCGGCCGTGCGCGGCTGTCTGACTTCACGGGCGTGATTGCGGTGGGCGGGTTTTCTTATGGCGACGTGCTGGGTGCAGGAGAAGGCTGGGCCAAGACGATTTTGTTCAATGCCCGCCTGGCCGAACAGTTCGCCGTCTTTTTCAATCGGCCGGACACCTTTGCGCTTGGCATCTGCAATGGGTGCCAGATGATGAGCAACCTGAAATCCATCATTCCTGGCGCGAGCGCCTGGCCAAAGTTCACGCGCAACAAATCCGAACAGTTCGAATCACGGTTCGCGATGGTCGAGGTCGGCGAGTCGCCATCGATTTTCTTCCAGGGCATGGCGGGGACCCAGGCGCCGATCGCAGTCGCCCATGGCGAAGGATTTGCCGATTTTTCGCTGACCGGTTCTATCGACGAGGCACTGGTGGCGATGCGTTTCATCGATCACCAGGGGCAGGCGACGCAGCGCTATCCCTACAATCCGAATGGCTCGCCGCAGGGGATCACTGCGGTGACGACGCCGGATGGCCGCTTCACGGTCCTGATGCCGCATGCCGAACGGGTGTTTCGCACGGTGCTGCAGAGCTGGCATCCGGATGGCTGGGGCGAGGATTCGCCGTGGCTGCGGATGTTTCGCAATGCGCGGGTGTGGGTCGGCTAGGCGGCGTGCGACAGGCTATGGAAGCCGCGCTCGAAATACACCAGCGCGTCGCCCGCCTCGCCGAAGCGCAGGCTTTCGACCGTGCAGTAGAACACCGAATGCGAGCCGATTTCTGCGATATCGGTGATGACGCAGTCGAGAGACACCAGCGCGCCATCCAGGCGTGGCGATGGCACGAGATCCGGCAGATCCGCGCGATGCGCGGGAAGTGACCAGCTGGTGCCGGCAAAGCGTTCTTCGGCCTGCGTACCTGATTTCGAAAACTGGATCGCCAGCGCTTGCTGGTCCGCCTGCAGCACATTGACGCACAGGCGACCGTTTTCCTTCAGGATCGCATTGTTGCGGCTGCTGCGATTGATGCACACCAGCAGGATCGGTGGCGCGTCGCTGACGCTGCAGACAGCCGAGGCCGTGCAACCGCACAGGCCGCCCGGACCGTCGCTGGTGATGATGTTGACGGCTGCAGTCAGACGCGCCATTGCATCCCGGAAGCTTTGCTGATCGATCATGCTGGGTTCATTCCTGGTTCATTCCTGGTTCATTCCTGGTTCATGCCAGATTCATGCCAGATTCATGTCTGCCACAGCCCTGATTCTTGGCGCTTTGCTGATGTCTGTTCATCAAGCGCTTTGCAACTCGGTCAGCGACTGCGTCAACCGGCGAGGATTCGTTAAAAAAGCGAATTATCGCCGAATGCACGCCTGCTCGCGCAATGCCTTGCGCGCCGGCTTGCGCAGCGCCTGTCGGTGCCATGCTCAGCGCTGCAAAATCGGTGGTCGTACCCGCCGTTCGATCAGCTCGAACAGGAGCTGCGTCACCAGTGCCAGCACTGCAGCCGGAATCGCACCGGCCAGCAGCATTTGATGATCGTTCAAGGCCAGCCCGATGGCGATGCGTTCGCCATATCCACCGGCGCCGATGAAGGCGGCGATGGTGGCCGTGCCCACGCTCATGACGGCGGCAGTCTTCAGGCCGGCAAGAATGACCGGCATGGCCAGCGGCAGCTCGATCGAGAGCAATTGATCACGGCGCGACAAACCCAGCGCCATCGCCGCCATCCGCAAGCCGCGCGGCACTGCCACCATGCCGGTGCAGGTATTGCGCACGATCGGCAGCAGCGCATAGAGGAACAGGGCGATCAGCGCCGGCAGGGTGCCGATCTGGCCCAGCAGGGGAATCAGCATCGCCAGCAAGGCAAGCGATGGAATCGTCTGCAGGATGCCGACGCCGGCCATGACGGCTTGCTCGAGCCGCGGTACGAACGCGGCCAGCACGCCCAAGGGGATGCCGATCAGGCTGGCCGCTAGCACCGACAGCAGCACCAGCGTCAGGTGCTGGCGGGTCAGGCGCCAGAGGCTGGCGTCGAACAGTTTGTCGGCCAGGCCTGCACGCGTGGTGTCCGCAGCAGGCGCGACGGGAGTGCGTGCCGATCCTGCAGGGCTGGTGCCAGACCGGTTCGCAGAGGATGGCGCTGCTGACGTCGTCCCGATGCCTTTGGTTGCCATGAATTGGCCGGCCACGACTGCGAAGCTCTTGCCGCCCACCTCGACTGCGGCGTTCATCCCGATCATCTCGGCTGCACTGATCCGGCCAGCCAGTGCCTGGATGGCTTTCCAGCCAGCCGGAAAACGGGTTTCGACGTCGCGCCGGTACAGCAGCACGGCGTCATAGCGCGGGAAATAATGCAGGTCGTCTTCCAGCACCGTCAGGCCGAGCTGGGCGATTTTCGCATCGGTGGAATAGATGTCGATGACATCGACCTGGCCGGCGGACAAGGCATCGTAAGCAATGCCGTGGTCCAGGCCGACAGGCTGCTGCGGCAATCCATACCGCTGCCGCACGCCGGGCCAGCCATCGGCACGGCCGATGAATTCGTGGGACAGGCCGAAGCGCAGGCCGGTCTGCTTCTGCAGATCGGACAGCGTGCGAATGTGCCGCGCGGTCGCTTGCGCGGCCGTCATCGCCAGCGCATAGGTGTTGTTGAAGCCCAGAGGCATACCGGCGCCCAGGCCGAGCGGCGCCAGTTCGGCATCGATCTCGGCCAGCGTTGCCGGCGTCTTGTGCTTCAGGATCTCGGAATCGATCGTACCCAGATATTCAGGATAGACATCGATGCTGCCGGCCTTGAGCGCCTCGAAAACGATGGCGGTGTTGCCGAGACCCTGGCGATGTTCGGCCGGGGTGCCGGTGGTGGCGGCCGTCCGTGTCAGCAGTTCGCCCAGCACATAGGATTCGGTAAAGCGCTTGGAGCCGACATGCAGCGTCTCGGCCGCCTGTGCAGGCGCAGCCGGCAGCGAGGTCAGTGCCATCGCGATTGCCAGCGCCACCACCATTTGCCCTGCCATCACCAGGGCAATTTTCCTGACCGTCGTTGCAAGCGACGGGGTCGACATACCGCGCCGTTCGCGCCGTTGCAGGCCATCTGCCTTCGTGACCTCAGGCAAAGAAATCCTTGAATGCGGAAACCGTCCGCACCACATCTTCCCGCGTCACGTCCAGGTGGGTGACGAGCCGCATGTGCGGCCCGACCGAAGCGATGATCCCGCGTTCGCGCAGATGTGCCGCGAGCGTCGCGCAGGCGTTTTCCGGCAGATCGAGGTAGAGGATGTTGGTTTGCGGCGGATGCACCCGCAGCTCGGCGATGTCGGACAAACCGGCAGCCAGGCGCGCGGCATTCTCATGATCCTCGACCAGGCGCTTGACATTGTGTTCGAGCGCATATATGCCTGCCGCCGCCAGAATGCCGGCCTGACGCAAGCCGCCACCGAGCATCTTGCGAATCCGGATGCCGCGCCGGACGAAATCACGATTGCCGCACAGGACCGAGCCGACCGGTGCGCCCAGTCCCTTCGACAGGCAGACCGAGACGCTGTCAAAGCCGGCCACGGCATCGGCCAGACTGACATCGAGCCGGACGGCGGCATTGAAGATGCGGGCGCCGTCGAGATGCGTGATCAATCCGCGCGCATGGGCCAGCGCGGTTGCGCTGGCTTGGTAGTCGCGCGGGATGACCTTGCCGCCGATGGTGTTTTCCAGGGCCAGCAATCTGGTGCGGGCGAAGTGGATGTCGTCCGGCTTGATCGCGGCTTCGATATCGGCCAGCAGCAGCGTGCCGTCGGCTTGCTGGGTCAACGGCTGTGGCTGGATGCTGCCCAGGACCGCCGCGCCGCCGCCTTCGTATTTATAGGTATGGGCCAGTTGGCCGACCAGGTACTCATCGCCACGATTGCAATGCGCCATCAGGCCGATCAGGTTGCTTTGGGTACCGGAAGGGGCGAACAGGGCGGCTTCATAGCCGAAGCGCTCGGCGGTCATCGCCTGCAGGCGGTTGACGGTTGGGTCGTCGCCGTAGACATCGTCACCGACCTCGGCGGCGGCCATGGCGGCGCGCATGGCGGGGGTGGGGCGGGTGACGGTGTCGCTGCGCAGGTCGATTGGGGTGTGTGAGCTCATGGAATAGGCAAGGGCAGTAAATATTCGAGACGCTCAAGCCCGTATCATAACAATGTGGCACCGCCGGTGCATGAAAGGCCACTATTCCGCTCGATCGTCCACGTCACGATACTGAACACGCAAGCGAACGCCTGCACAATGAAATCCACCCTGACACATTCACGATGCAACCAGGCGCGGGTTGCCCGTGCGGTAACGACCTTCATGGAGCAGGCGCGCTGTCTCGACCCGCAGATGAGCGCCACGCTGCTGCGCACCCGCGTGGAAAACAACATCGGTGCGATTCTGGCCACGGCGCAATTCGATCCCGCGCTTTATCGGGCGCGGGAAGCAAACGTCCGCGGCTACGGCAAATATCTGATCTACAGCGACGACAACGACGGCGCGCCATTCTGCTTCCAGTTTTTCCGCTTCGACCGCCACCAGAAAACTCCCGTGCATGATCATCCGTGCGCCTGCACCTCGGTGCTCGTCTTCGGGAAAGTGCGCGAACGGCATTACGCAGTCGTCGATGGAAAGCTGATCAAGACCGGCAAGGAAGATCGCACCGCAGGCTGCTGGCGCAGCATCGACATGGCGGTGAATCTACCGCACAGCATCAAGAACGGCTCCGGTGAGCCGGCCGGGACGCTCCACGTCTATCACATCGATGGCGTGAAAAACGCTGCAGCCGTGCGCAGTGTATTTGATGCAGATGGTGCTACACGGTAGGCGGACAGCGTACTTTGCCAGTTCGGTTCGGCGGTTGGCCGGGGTCGGCCGGCAGGTCGGGCGTGTTTAGCGGCGGCATTTTCGCGGTAGCATGCGCTGTTCCGATCGATCGGGACATTGCTACTGGAGACGCTTATGAAGCCGCCGAAAACAGGTTCCGCAGTGCCGCCGGTGTCAGCCGCCAAGCCGTCCCGCCGCCATTTCCTGTTGGCCAGCGCCACCATTGCCGGCGCGGTTGTCGTCGGCTGGGGCGTGATGCCACCACGTCAGCGCCTGAACCTGTCTTCTCCGATTCCGGTGCGCGACGGCCTGGTGCCGCTCAACGGCTGGGTGCGCATCGGCGCCGATGGCATGGTGACCATCGCCATCCCGCGCAGCGAGATGGGCCAGGGCGTCATGACTGCCTTGCCGATGCTGATCGCCGAGGAAATGGATATACCGCTGTCGATGGTGCGCACCGAACAGGCGCCGCTGGACAAGATCTTCGGCAATATCGCCATGCTGCGCGATGGCTTGCCGTTTCATCCGGATGACCAGGGCGTTCTCAAGAAATCGGCGCAATGGATCACCGGCAAGGCCGCCCGTGAACTCGGGCTGGTGGTGACAGGCGGCTCGTCCAGCGTCAAGGATGCCTGGGAGCCGATGCGCCTGGCCGGCGCCAGCGCCCGCGCAATGCTGGTGTCAACCGCCGCGGCGCAGTGGAAGGTGTCGATCGACGATTGCCACACCGATGCCGGTTTCGTGGTCGACCGCAGCGGCCGGCGTCTCGGCTATGGCGCCCTGGCGGCGCAAGCTGCCGGCGCCACCATCGGTAAAGTCAGGGTCAAGGACCCGAAACAATTCAAGCTGATCGGCACGCCCCAGCCACGGCGCGACAGCCGGGCCAAGGTCGATGGCAGTGCGATCTATGGCATCGATGCCCGCCCGCCCGGCCTGGTCTATGCCGCCATCAGGATGGCACCCACCATCGGTGGCGGCATCAAGAGCATCGATGCCGACGCGGTTCGGACCATGCCCGGCCTGATCGGCGTGGTCGATTTTTCCAGTGCGATGCGCGACAAATACGGCGCCGGCGCTGGCGTGGCCGTGATCGCCAATCACTATTGGCAAGCGAAGCAGGCAGTGACTGCCTTGCCGGTCTACTGGACCGATGGCCCGCAGGTCAACCTCACCAGCGCCGCCGTCATGAAGGACCTGGCCTGGAATCTCGATACGGATGCCGGCCATGTTTATTACAGCCAGGGCGATCTCGATGCCGGCCGCGCTGGCTTGAAAACCGTCAAGGCCGAATACAGCGCGCCGTTCCTGGCACACGCCACGATGGAGCCGATCAACTGCACCGCGCAGGTCAAGGATGGCAAGGTACTGTTGTGGGTGTCGACCCAGGTGCCCGGCATGGCGGTATCGGTCGCGGCCAAGGTCGCCGGCGTGAAGGCCGAGGATGTGTCGATCGTGGTGCCGTATCTGGGTGGCGGCTTCGGGCGGCGGCTGGAAGTCGACATGGTGGCGCAGGCGGTGGCAATCGCACGCCAGGCCGGCGGCCGGCCGGTGCAGGTAATCTGGAGCCGGGAAGACGACATGACGCACGACGTCTACCGGCCCGCCGCGATGGCACGCTTTACAGCAGCGCTGGATGCGGCCGGCAACGTGCTTGCGTATGACAACAAGTCGGCCTCCGGTGCAGTCACGCACCAGGTGGTGGCGCGTAATTTCGGCCTGGTCGGCGCCGGCCCGGACAAGACCACCGTCGAAGGCGCATTCGACATGCCCTATGAATTCGCCAACCAGCGCATTGCACACGTTGTGGTGCCGACGCCGGTGCCGCTGGGTTACTGGCGCTCGGTCGGCCATTCGCATAACGCGTTTTTCAAGGAAAGCTTCATCAGCGAACTGGCCCATGCCGCGGGCAAGGATCCGGTGGCGTTCCGTCGTGGCCTGCTGGCGCGCCATCCACGCCACCTGGCGGTGCTCGATGCGGCCGTGGCCCGTGCCGGCAAGCCGGTGGAAGGACATGCGCATGGCGTGGCGCTGCATCAATCCTTCGGCACGATCGTCGCGCAGGTGGCCGAGGTATCGATCGCCGATGGCGCGATCCGGGTTCACAAGGTGACGTGCGCCGTTGATTGCGGCATGGTCGTCAATCCGAACATCGTCGCCCAGCAGATGGAGTCGGGCGTCATCTTCGGACTCAGCGCGGCGCTGCATGGCGAGATCACGATCGAGGGCGGCAAAATCAAGCAGACTAATTTCCATGATTACCAAGTGCTGCGGGCCGATCGGGCGCCGCAGGTCGACACCATCATCCTGCCGAGCGCGGCACCGCCGGAAGGCATCGGCGAGCCGGGCGTGCCGCCGATTGCGCCGGCGGTGGCCGATGCTGTCTTTGCGCTGACCGGCAAGCGCTTGCGCAGCTTGCCGCTGCGGCTCGACACCTGAAGTCTTCACGTTGAATTTTCAGGATCGGCGCGTTTCAGTCGGAGTCGATTGCCTCATTCGCGTCTTCCCATAGTTCCAACCCTTCCTTGATGACGTAGGCACCGATGGCAAGGCCGGCGATCAGGTCGATGCTGCGATATCCGAACACCGTGATGGCAAGCCCGGAAAGCAGGACGCCGAAATTGACCACGACATCGGCACGGGTATCGATCCAGGTGGCGCGCAGGTGGATTTCGGGTGAATCGCGGTAGCAGGACAGCATGCGCAGCACCGAGCCGTTGACGATCAGGGACAGCACCGCGAAGGCGATGATCAACAGGCCCTGCGGCTCGCTGCCGACGAAGTATCGATGGATCACCTCACCGATCACGCCGGCGCCGAGCAGGATCAGCATCGTCCCGTTCCATCGCGCTGCATTGCGTTTGAATGAAGCGGATCGGCCGATCGCCAGCAGCGCGATGATGTAGCCGGTGGCATCGGCCAGCATGTCGAGGGCGTCGGCCAGCAGACTGGCGGAGTCGGCCAGGATCCATCCGATCAATCCGGTCACGAACATGGCGAGGTTGGCGATCAATGCAATGCGCATGCGCCTGCGGTCGGATAGATTTGTAGTGACAGCGGGCTCGGAAGACATGAAAGTGGCAGGGCGAATGGCAATGGAAGATAGTACGATGGAATGCCGGGCATTCGGCACGCTGCACTCCTGATCGTATTCGACCTCGGCTGCGTGGTTGATTGAAGAGGTCGAAGTCCTCGCGCAGTAAAGCGTGCATCCCGGGCGCCGGAAGGCTCCGGATCAATGAAAATTCCGGCTGCTGACACTGCTCCCCAATTCACCCAGCAGCCGCGAATCGTCGATGATGCGCCGCGCCACCAGGTGCCGCACGATGCCGGCCACCTGCCAGACGCCATACACCGTCATCAGCCGCGCATTCAGCACTTCCTTGCGTTGGCGCTCGACCAGGTCCGGCCAGACGATGACGTTGATGGTGCCGGTCTCGTCTTCCAGGGTGATGAACATGGTGCCCTTGGCCGTGCCGGGCCGCTGGCGCATCGTCACCAGGCCGCAGGCGCGCACCAGCTTGCCGTTGCCGAAGGCTTTCATTTCCAGGGAATTGGTAAGGTTGCGTAGTTTCAATTGCGGGCGCAGGAGTGCCAGCGGATGGCGGTTCAGGGTCAGGCCCAGGCTGGCATAGTCGGCCACCAGTTCCTGGCCTTCGGTGGCCGGCGCCAGCACCAGTGGCGCTTCGTCGATCGGCGCGTCCTGCAACAGCCGCGGCGCCGGCAGCATCCCGGCCACATCCCATTTGGCCTGACGCCGATGACCGGCCAGGCCAACCAGCGCATTGGCTTCGGCCAGCGCTTTTAAATCATGCAGGGAAAGCGCCGCGCGCCGCGCCATGTCCTCGACGCTGTAGAAAGCGACCACGTTGCGTTGGGCAATCACACGCGCGGCACCGCCGGCCGACAAGCCGCTGATCAGGCACAGCCCGAGCCGCACCGCCGGCTGCTGCGCATTGCCGAAATCATCCGCATCGAGTTCCACCAGCGTGCATTCGGCTTCACTGTGCAGCACATCCACCGGCAGCACCCGCACCCCGTGGCGCCGCGCATCCTGCACCAGTTGCGAAGCCGAATAAAACCCCATCGGCTGGGAATTCAAAAGCGCAGCCAGGAATGCCGCCGGCTCATGATGCTTGATCCAGGCCGACACATACACCAGCAGCGCAAAGCTGGCCGCATGCGACTCCGGGAAACCATATTCCCCGAACCCTTCGATCTGGTGAAAGATCCGCTCGGCGAATTCCTGCTCGTAGCCACGTGCCGTCATGCCGTCGATGATGCGGTCATAGAATTTATGCACGCCACCCTTGCGCTTCCAGGCCGCCATGGCGCGGCGCAGGCTGTCGGCTTCACCTGCCGTAAAACCCGCAGCCAGCATGGCGATCTGCATCACCTGTTCCTGAAAGATCGGCACCCCCAGCGTGCGCGACAGCGCCACCGCGATTTCCGGGCTCGGATACGTGACCGGCTCCTTGCCCTGGCGGCGCTGCAGATACGGATGCACCATGCCGCCCTGGATCGGCCCCGGCCGCACGATCGCCACCTCGATCACGAGGTCATAGAAGCAGCGTGGCCGCATGCGCGGCAGCATCGACATCTGGGCCCGCGATTCGATCTGGAACACGCCCACCGTATCGGCGGCCGAGATCATGTCATAGACCGCCGGGTCTTCTGCCGGTACATCCTGCATCGTGAAAATTTCGCCGCGCCGCAGGCCGACCAGGTCGAGCGCCCGGCGAATCGCCGACAGCATGCCCAGCGCCAGCACGTCGATCTTCAGCAAGCCCAGCGCATCGAGATCGTCCTTGTCCCATTCGATGACGGAGCGGTCCTGCATCGAGGCATTCTCGATCGGCACCAGGCGCGCCAGACTGTCGCGCGCGATCACGAAGCCGCCGCTGTGCTGCGACAGGTGGCGCGGAAAACCGATCAGCGTCTGCGCCAGCCAAAGCAGTTTCTGCACCACCGGCGAATCGGGATCGAAGCCGGATTCACGCAGCCGCTCGGGGTCGATCTGGCGACCATCCCACCATTGATGGGAGGACGAGAGCCGGTTGACCTGCTCGAAATCGATGCCCAGCGCCCGCCCCACATCCTTCATCGCCGAGCGCGGCCGGTAGGTGATCAAGGCGGCTGTCAGCGCCGCCCGATGCCGGCCATAGCGGGAATAGATGTATTGCATGACTTCCTCGCGCCGCTGGTGCTCGAAGTCGACGTCGATGTCAGGCGGCTCGTTGCGCTCCTTGGAGATGAAGCGCTCGAACAGGACATGGGTGCGGGCCGGATCGACCTCGGTGATGTAAAGGCAATAGCAGACAGCGGAATTCGCCGCCGAACCCCGGCCCTGGCAGAGAATCTGCTGGCTGCGAGCGAAGCGCACGATGTCGTACACCGTGAGGAAATAGGGTTCATAGGCCAGCTCGGCAATCAGCGCCAGTTCATGTTCGATCTGGCCCTGCACATTGGCCGGAATCCCCGCTGGAAACCGGCTGGCAGCGCCGTCATAGGTCAGCCGGCGCAGGTAGCCGGGCAAGGTTTCCCCTGGCGGCGCGATTTCTTCCGGGTATTGATACCGCAGCTCGTCGAGTGAAAACGTACAGCGCTCGGCGATCGCCACCGTCTGCTGCAACAGCGCCGGCGGATACAGCCGCCCCAGCCGCAATCGCGAGCGCAGGTGCTGTTCCGCATTCGGTTGCAGGTCCAGGCCACATTCGGCCAGGGGTTTGTTGAGCCGGATGGCAGTCACCGTATCCTGCACCGGTTTGCGCGAGCGCACATGCATCAGCACGTCGCCGGCGGCCACCAGTGGCAGGCCCGCGGCGTCGGCCAGCGCCATCAACCGATCCTGCCAGAGATCGTCGTCGATCCGGTGCAGCAGTTCCAGTCCGATCCAGGCCCGGTTGTGAAAGATGCGGCTCAACCAGCAGGCCTGCTGCAACAGCAGTTCCGGCGCCTGGTCGCGCTGCGGCAGCAGGATCGCCAGGCACTCCGGCAGCAGGGCCAGATGCGACAGATCCGGCCGGTCAGGGTCCGCAAAGGCGGCGAACAGATCGTCGCCTGCGACTTGCGCATCGACGGCGTCGATGCCTTCCGGCTCCAGATCGCTGCGATAGAGCCGGTAGCTGCCCTTTTCAGCGCGGCGCCGGGCCAGGGTGATCAGCTCCGACAGGTTGCCGTAACCCTCGCGGCTGGTCGCCAGCAGCACCAGCCGCATGCCGCAATCGAAAGTGATGTCGCTGCCCAGGATCAGGTGCAGGCCAAGCTTTTTTGCTTCCACATGCGCCCGCACCACGCCGGCCAGCGAGCATTCATCCGTGATCGCCAGGCTACGATAGCCGAGCGAATGGGCGCGCTCGACCAGTTCTTCCGGGTGGGATGCGCCGCATAAAAAACTGAAGTTGGAGCGGCAATGCAGTTCCGCATAGGAGGGCAGACGTTGGGACATGGGAGTTCGAGAGGCTGGGAAGGTGGCGCTGTACCGTCACGCAACGGTCAGGCGAAAAAACCGTGCAGGAACCAGCCTGCATCCGTGCCGCCGGCATCCGGCCGCAGGCAAAAAATCCATAGCAATACATGGCGATCGTTTTCGGCGATGAAGTAATCGCGCAGGGCCAACGCATCGTCCCACCAGCCGCTTTCGATCCGGTCCGGGCCGGCCAGCAGGACCAGCGGGCTCTGATAGAACGGCCGGTCCTGGCGGGTCAGCAGCGGCAACGGTTGCGCCAGCAGCCAGCCGGGGCGCATGTTGCAGGCCGGTGCGCCATGGCCATTGCCGACCAGGCCGCGGCGCGGCTGGGTCGTCATGCCTGTCGAGCCGTTCATGCTTTTCTTGATTTTCATGCCTGCCACAGCTATCGCACCCGGTGCTCCCTGCGCGCCGGTCAAGGTCGTCACGCCGATGCCGGCATGGCTGCGCTCGGGCCGGTGATCGGCGCGGCTGGCCAGCAGTTGCACGGCTTGCGCGCCGAGCCGGCTCTGCAGCCGCTCCACCAGGCGGCCGATACCCTGGGCGTCGCTTGCCACCGTCGGAAACAGTTCGGTATTGGGCGCGCCCTGGCTGACGATGCGATCCGCCACCAGCGCGATCTCGACCACGGGCGCCACCAGCACCACCTGCGCCAGCCGCTCGCGCAACAACAGGCTCAGATGATCGGCATCGCGGCTGGGCGCCGCCAGCAGGATTTCCACCGGCGTGCTGCTGGCAGTCACTCCGACGCTGCCGGTGGCATCGCGCTTGCGCGCCGGTTCATGATGCAGCCACAGGGTGATGCCGGCGACAGCCGCATGCCGCGCGCTGAGCCAGCCGGTCAGCTGCAGCAGCAGACGGCGGGCGGCAAACAACAGCGCTTCGGTATTCTCCACCCGGGCCGGCAGTTCCAGCGTCAGGTCGATCCGTTCCGGCGCCTCGAACCAGCGATGCACCTCCGGCTGCTCGCCATAAGCGCGATCGAGTTCGGCCAGCAGCGCCTTGCCGAAACGGCGCGCCAGACCACCGCGCGGCAAGCGGCGCAGCGCGCCCAGGCTGGTGCAGCCGATGCCGGCCAGTGTGCCCAGATGGTCCTGGGCGCTGGCCAGCACCGCCGGCGGCAGGGCGTCCAGCAGCAGGGCGGCTTCCTGCGGCGACCGGGCGCGCGCCGGCAGGCGCAGATGCGTCGCATCGAGCGGCGTGATGGGTGCGGCCTGCGCCTGCAGCCAGGCGCCGGTGGCCGTGGGCGCGACCGCCCAGCAGCCCTGCAGGCCAAGCTCGGCGATGCCGCGCGCCAGTCGCGCCTGCAAGCGCGCCAGCCCGCCGAACAGGCGCAGGCTCGGCGCAACTTCAGCCAGCAAGCCCCAGTGCTGCAGCGGATCGTTGCGCAAGGCCACTTGCGGCGTGAAATGCAGCGCCCACAATGCCGCTTCCTGCAACGTCTGCCGCTCGCCAGCACTATCCCGCGCATGCACCTGCAGGTTCGCCGCCATGCTCCAGGCATTTGCCTCCGACATGCCGATTCGAATGCCCGCATCAGCGGCGGCCGGATTGCACCAGCCGACCTGTTTTTTCCAGGTCACGACCAGCGGCGTGGCGCAAGCATCAGGCTGGCCGCTGCCCCTAGGCTGCGACCGCAGGACGGTATCGAGCGGCAGTTGCGGCAGGCTCAGGGCAATCCACAGCATGGTCGGCAGACGAAAGCAACGTGTTGGAAGGAACGGCCGTGGCGGCCGATGCGGAGGCTGGCGTCGTGAGAGCGGCCAGGGCGGCGAGGGTGGCCATGTCGGCAGCCACGGCGTTGTGCGCAATGCGCGCTGTCTCGGCAGACCTGGTGGCGGCCTCGGCAGCGCGTCGTGCAAACGATTTTTCCAGCACGGGCGGCACCTGCAGCGGCAGCAGCATCGGCTGGCCGAACAGGGGGCCGCGGCGCTTGACGATGTCCACCGTCATGCCGCCGCCACTGCTGGCGCGGCAGACGATGCGCAGCGGCGCCGGCGACGATTCCTGTTGCGCCGCCACCGGCCGGAACACGAAGCACAGACCCTCGCTGCCGCCGGCGGCCAGTTGCAGCCGGCGCAGGTGATCGGCACGGGCCTGCGGCAGCCAGCACAGCAGGGCGCCGAAGCTGGCGCTTTTAAGAGTCTGCTCGACGGCCCAGATGCGGTCCATCGGCTTGTCGGTCTGGATCACCAGCACATGCCGCAGGTCCAGCCCGAGTTCGGCCAGGGCCGGCGCGAAAGGGATGTGCGGCGGCGCCAGCAGGATCACGCTTTTGCCGGCCTGGGTCAGCGCCGACAACACCGGCGCCAGCAAGCGCAGCTCACCGATGCCGTTCTGTGCCAGCAGCAGTTCGGTCAGCACCGATGCCGGCCAGCCGCCATTGGGCAACTCCCGGTCCAGCATGGCAAACCCGGACGGCGTGGCACGCGCCTTCGATGCGCTGATCTGGTTGGCGCGCCAGACCGAATCGGGCAATGCCGCCAGCAGTGCTGCCGGTGAATCAGGCGCGATGACGCCATCGAAGGGCAGTTCGGCGCAAGGCGCAGGCTGCAAGGTAGGCACGGCCGACGCAGCCCGTGCATGTGCATTGGCATGACGGTTGCGGGAGTGGTAAGCGGGCGAAGCCTGCAAGGGGCTGGCAAAGGAAATCATGAATCCTCCTGTCCGGTTGAAGTGCATGGAAAAGGCTGTTCATGCCAGAAAAACAAGTTCTCGGCGGGAACAACATGCATTCAATATACTGTATAAATACACAGTATAAAAGCCCGGGTTGAAAGAAATGACACTTTACGAGCAGGAAAATTTATGCAGGGAATGCATCGTCAATGCCGCCTTGTTGCCTTGCGCGGCGCACCATTTCCCGCCTTGCGCGCTGCCGTCCCGCCATGCGCCTGACGCCGCCGCAACGCCGTATTCTGCGACTGCAGGATGTCATCGACCCGCAGCGACGCCTCCCGCGCCAGCGCATGCGCCAGCTCTCCATCCGGAAAAATCTCCGGCAACCGGAAGCCCAGCCAGGCATAGGCGGAATAGATGCGGCAGGTATCCTCGACTTCCTGCAGGTTCATGCCGGCCTGCCGGTGCGGATCGCGGTGCAGGGCGACGACTTTTTTCTTGGCCAGGCTGCGCGCCCAGTTTTCCCAGGTCAGCTGCAGATGCGGAATGCGGGTCGACAACGGCACCAGGGACATGGTGAATTTCTCGGCGACGGAAAGCGGCAGGGTATCGAGCCAGAGCGCGCGATCGGTCTGTTCCTCGGTGATGCGGGGATAGAAAAAACCATCCGGCACGTCGATGTTGTGCACGAACCGGCGCAACAGCCTGGTCAGCGATTGTTCGCGGGTGACCGACGAAATCCGGTGCAGCTGCTCCAGCGTCGGCGCCACCGAGAAGCCGGCCGTCGACAGCGGCGCGCTTTTTTCCTTCAGCAGCGAGGCGATGACTTCATGCGTGACATCGTCATAGCCCGCCACATAGCCGGCTTCATGCACGCCATAGCGCCCGGCGCGCCCGGCAATCTGGCGCGCCAGCGCAGCCGGCAATTCTTCCTCTTCGATGCCGTTGTATTTCACCGAGGTAGTCAGCACCACGCGCTCGATCGGCAGGTTCAGGCCCATGGCGATGGCATCAGTCGCCACCACGATGTCGGCCGTACCATCCCGAAACCGCGCCGCCTGTGCCTGCCGCACTTCCGGCGACAGATTGCCGTAGATAGTGGCCACCGAAAAACCATTCTCGGCAATCATGTCGCGCCACATCAGCACTTCGCGTCGGGAAAACGCGATCACCGCATCGCCGCGTTTGAGGTTACGCAGCTTGCGCACCGCGCCTGGCTCCATCGTCAGCGGCCCCTTGCGCTTCAGGAGATGGACTTCAAGCGGACATTCCAGGCGCGCCGCCAGCGCCTCGACCGCCCGCCGCGCTTCCGGCGCCCCCAGCAGATAGACGGTGGTGGCCGGCGCGCCGCAGACAGCCGCCGTCCAGGCTGCGCCACGGTCGGGGTCGGCCAGCATCTGGATCTCGTCGATGACGGCAACCTCGACCCGGTTGCGGGTGTCGAGCATCTCCACCGTGCTGGCCACGTGGGTGGCGTCTTCGGTGATCCTGCGTTCCTCGCCGGTGATCAGGTTGACCTTCAGCGGCTTCCCATTCGGACGGGCGGCGAGCAGCCGTTCATAGTTTTCCAGGGCCAGCAGGCGCAGGGGAGCAAGATAGACCCCGCTCTTCGCCTTGATCAGCGCTTCCATCGCCTGGTGCGTCTTGCCGGAGTTGGTCGGCCCGAGAATGGCGATGAAGCGGCGCGGCAGCCGACGCGCCAGCTCGAAGGATTCCGGATATTCAGCCAGGTTGATGCTCTCGCGGGTCAGCGCCGCATGGCGTTCCTCCAGTTGCCGTTCGATCGCATGTTCCAGCCGCAGGGCGATACGGTCGAACACCTGGCTGGCCGGCGTGGCCGAATTGTGATCGGCCAGGCCGCCCAGCAGCAGTGCCGCATCCAGGCCGGCATCGTCCGCTTCTTCGGCGATGCGGGCGACGAATGCGGTGGCATGCCGATGCAGTTCATCGATCGCATGGCGGGTGACGCGTTCGCGCACAAGGGCGATCTGGCTGTCGGTGTCGAGCTTGCGCCACTTGCTGGGTTTTGCCAGCACGCCTTTGGCCGGCACCAGGCGGTACGGCACCTGCAGCAATTTAAGCTGCACCGTGCCGCTGATGCGCACCACCACGCTGCCGTCGAGCTTGACCAGTTCGGCGCCCAGGCGCCGGGCTTCGGATTCGGGGGTGATGGATGCTGGCGTCGCCGTCGGTGCCGAGGGGGATGTCGTTGTCAATGTCGCGTTGGCCGTCGGCGGCGGGTGGGAGACAGCCGGCGTCGGATGGGGGACAGCCGGAGATACCGGCATCGGCGCAAGCTCGGGAGTCGGCGCCACGCTGTCCGATGGAGGTGCCGGCGACCCGGCAGGTTTGGAGGCAGATTGGTTCATCGAGCCATTTTGCCATGGCGGGTCGCTCCGGTTGGCACCAAGTGCATGTCTTCTTGTCTACATCGTTTCATCCCATTCCCGAAAGGAAATTCCATGTCCATGCAGAACATGTTGATGAGAACCTTCTCCAATTTCGACCGTGCCCAGGAAGCACGCCAGGCCTTGCTGGCGGCGGGATTCACGGCTGACCGCATCTCGTTCACCGCCGGCGAAGACGAGGCCGGTCCGGTCGCCGGCAACTTCATGATCGACCGTGAACAGGATCCGGAGAGCCGTCGCAATGCGCCGAATTTTTCAGAAGGCCATGATCCGAACGAAGTGCAGGACACCACGCCAGCCGACTGGGGCCGCAGCTACATGCTGATGGTCGATGCCGACGATGCAGCGGAGAGCCGGATGGCGATCGACATTGCGGAGCGTTTCGGCGGGATGGATGTGAATCGGGTATCGGGGTCAGGTCAAGGTTGAAGGGATTTCCGGCTATCTGCGGTCCACATCCGCAGACCATCGAACGTTTTCCGGAAATGGAGTATGATTTACTCATTATTGGAGTAAGTCATGCAAACCAGCCGGCGTCTGACCCCATCCCGTTCCGGTGCATCCGTGCCGGCCTTTCCACATGGCCGTGCGACGGTCATGCCGCTGGTCGACCTGTCGGACCGGGCCGAGCGGGAACGGCTCTCCAGTGCGGCCCTGAAAGGATTTTTCCGGCTGGTCGCAGCCTGGAACGTGCGCGACGAGGATGCGCGTGAATTGCTGGGCGGCGTCTCCAGCGGCAGTTTCTATGAATGGAAGAAGACGCCGCCCAAGGCGCTTGACATGGATCGCCTGACCCGCATTTCCTGCCTGATCGGCATCTACAAGGCGCTGCACATCTTGTATGGCGACAGCCTGGCTGACCGCTGGGTCGGCCTGCCCAACACCAATGCGCTGTTTGCCGGTCGCACGCCCTTGCAGGCGATGCTGGGCGGCGGCATTCCCGCCATGCAGGTGGTGCGCCGCCAGCGCGACGCGCGGCGCGGCACGACGGGCAGCGGCCCGGCGCGTTCTGAAGACCGCGGGAGGCGTAGAACTCCTGCTCCCCTGACGTCCACACGAACTCCGTGCGGCAGTCGTTGCAGGTCAGATTCTTGTCCTGAAAGCTCACGTGCAGCCCCTCTCTGTCACCGAGGCATGACGCCTCGCAACGTCAAGGGTACCTCAGAGCGCCTGGTCGGTCGCTACGTGCCGCCAAGCTCCCGGACGATCGGCCCCAGCTGTTCGACGTCGGGTCCCCGCAGGCAGAAGTACGTGATCCCGAGCTCCTCGCGGACCCGGCGCAGGTGCGTCTGGATCTCGTCGAGCGTGCCGATGCCGCGATAGATGGAGACACGGGCAAGGGCCGGGTCCGAGTGCGACTTCTCCGCGATCTCGCAGATGGTCGCCTCGCGATCCTCCGTGAGCGCGCAATCCACGAACATCGACAGCTCGATGTCGTCGAAGCGAGCGCCCGCTGCGACCCGTACCCGGGCGAGCTGCGCGCGCGCTCCCTCGAAGCCGAGGTCCTCGACCGACGGCGTCCGCGCGCCCGCGCCGTACGGGACGATCGCGACGATGTTGGCCTCGCGCCCGGCGAGATCGAGGATCTGCGGACCGCCGCCGGCGATGAGGAATGGTGGGTGCGGCTGCTGCACCGTCTTCGGGGCGCACTTCGCCGCCTGCGTGCGGTAGTAAGTGCCCTCGTGAGTGACCTCGTCCTCGGTGAAGAGACGCTTCAGGAGCGTGACCGCCTCGGCGAGCCGTTCGACCCGCACCCGGCCGCGGTCGAAGGGGAGGCCGAGCGACTGGTAGTCGCGGTCGTGCCAGCCGGCGCCAAGACCGAGCTCGAAGCGGCCATTGGAGAGGACGTCGAGGGTGGCTGCCTCGCGCGCGGTGATGAGGGGATTGCGGAAATCGTTGTCCAGGACCAGGGTGCCGATCCGCAGGGACGTCGCCACCGCGACGGCAGCGAGCGCGGGATGGGGCGCCCACGCCTGCCCGACGAC
>JAYTLK010000104.1:0-10422 GCA_043729515.1 Herminiimonas sp. | reverse complement strand
TTTCACGCGCCAGCATCATGCGCGTAACAGGCGACTTGTAGATCCACAGGACCTGCGCCTGGCTGAGACGCAGCGTGCTGATTTCCAATCACGACCGTTTCATTGAAGACCAGATCCAAATCTTCATCTTCACGTAGCGGCCGGTTGGCATTGAAATCGTTGCGCGGCGGTTTGACAAAGCGATCATTGAAATTGGCCATGAACGTCGGTGTATAGGCATTTGCAGCTGCCATGGTCGAAATCCCGAGCAGTCGCATTTCTTTGACCAAGCGGTCCTGCAGGGTCAGATTGGCAAGCTCCACGCGACCCTTGGCCGGACTCGAATTTGCACAGATCGATTCTATGTTGAGCTCGTACATGGCGCGGCCAAATTGGGTATGGCCGTCGCCGCCGTCGGCACGCGGGTTGGTACAGCGAAACACGGCGGCCTTGTCACTGTAAAACGCCTGCTGCTTGCCGTGAAGTTCCAAATACGCGCGCGTCGCCTCGTAATAGCTGAAGGTCGATTCCGAATACGTAAAATGCAGATGCATGAGGCGGCACGTCGCATCGTCGATTACACCAGTAGCGTGCAGGCCGGGCCACGCTCTTCAAAGCAACGATGGTCGCTCCCATCGATCTGGATCAGCTCGCCAATACAGTTTCGGCGATTGCGCGGTTGATAAATCTTGGCCACGCTTTTTAGACACCAGGCCAGCGACGCCATCAGCCCGATAGCGATTCACCAACCGCTGTATCTGCCGTGTCGTCAACGCCAGACGCGACGCCGCTTGAATCAGCTTCAGTTTGCCGTCCACCACGGCCTGAATGACCTTCAACCGATCGATCTCGCGCATGCTCATCGTAATAGTCCCGGTTCCAGCCATGGCCTCGCTCCCGTGAAAACGAGAGGTCAGCATGACCTGGTTGCCCAAAAACGCGATTTACACCCATAAATGCGACATTTCTATTTGGGGGAAAACGGACATTACTATTTGGGGCTAACATGCAAATGGCGCATAATTAGCATTATGTAAAACAAAATTGCTGTGCATGCGGCTTGGTTGTCGCGTGCTGCCGTCCCTTGCAACGAATGCCGAAAGCATCTCCAATTGCCTCCTCTTTTCTGGCAACCATTACTTTCAAGCGGCCTCAATATTGCCTAATGTAATGATTTTCTGACTTCTCAATTGACGGATCCCAACGACAGGGGAAATTGGCGATCAATGTGCGCCACCCCATGCAGGCGTGGCACCATTGCGTGGCACCTTCATGGTTCGGACCCCCCCGGCTGAAATCGCTTGTCCGGCAATTATCACGATCGATCAAATGGAAACGCCAGAAATTACATCGGAAGAACTGCAGTGTCTGGTCGCGGCGCTGGTGCAGTTGCTGCCGACGCTGGAATGTCCGGCATGCTGTGACCAGGGACACCGGTATCAATATTTTGAACTGAGCGCGACCTTCTACCGGGATGAATGGGAATGGGCGCAGCTGAGCTCGGCGCTGTTGCAATACCAGTGCCGACCCGCCCGTTGAACGCGTCGCAAAATTCGCCGTCTCTCCCACCACCGTGCATCGTGAAGGTGAGTTGAAGACGCGTCGCAGGTAGCGTTCGGTTGAAGACCGGCGAATTGCCGATCACGCGCCGCTCAACTGCCGGTCTGCCGTACGAACGGTCCGACGCAGGTATTGATGTCCTCGGCGGCGCACATCAAAAATTCCCGCGCTGGCGCATCGAGAATGATGAAATTCGTTGACAGGTGGCCAACGGCGATTCTCTGGCCCTGGCAATCAGGTTGGCCATTTTGGGTGGTGACCTGCTCGGTCCACTTGTAGAAACCGCTTGCTGCAGCCTTCAAGGACAACGTCAGGTCCGCCTCCGCTGTCTGCGCGGCACTGGTCACGCGCATGCTGCCCTCGGTGCCGATTTCGTAAGTTTCGTGACACCGGGTGTCTGGAATCTCGATGCGCCAGGTGCCAACGAGCGGGTGCTCCTTCGGCAGCGCGACGCGATTGGAGGATTGGGCGAATGCATCCGCTCCGACACTGGCGACCAGGCTGCCGGCAAGCAGCAGGCGGCAAAGTGCGCGGACAGCGCGCGAAATAGTAGGGTTGGTGCGCAGCATGCGTTTCTCCATATCGGTTGCGAAATTCGAAACTGGTTCGTGCCGCCAGTCTAACGTGACGGTTTGGCGAGGCTGTCGATGCGTGCAGCGATGTCGCTGCTGACGCTGCCGAGCGCCCGGCTATAGGCTGCTGCCAAGGCGTCATAACCGGGACCATCGACGGCTTCACGCACGTTGCTGCGGCCGTAGATGGTTTGTGAAGCCCCGGCCGCAGCGCGTGCGCCGTTGGTGGCACTACTGCTGTTGCCAGTAGAACCGCCGCCATTGCCGCGAATCGTCCAGTTCGCCTGCACCACCACGGCCTGCCCAGGCACGGCGTCGAATTGCTCGATGCTCACACCGATGCGGTAGTCCGGCCCGCGTGCGGGCGCCGGGCGGGTGTCGGCCGCCAGCAAGACCGCGTTCGGCAAACGCGCACCAAGATCAGCGGCAAGCACGCGGGCGATTTCCAACCGCAGCGATTGTGCCCAACGATGTTCTTCCTTGATGTCGACCCGGTTTGCATCCTCGCGCACCACGAACTGCGGCCGATCGTAGAGTTCCGGCAGGGCGAGTGCCGTCAGCATCAGCGTGATCGGCGCAGTGCTGGCGCCGCTGGCTGACGCACTGGCCGGTACCGGCGGCGCGCCAATACTCTGGGCAATCGCCACACTTTGCACCGGTGACACCATGCTGAGCGTATAAAACCGCTCCTTCGCCGCAGTGGCACAGCCCGCGATCAGCAAGCTTGACGCGATCGCCCCGGCAGCAAAGACCCGTCGCGATGATGATTGGAACAATTCAGTCAGTGAAATGCGCATCTATTTTTCTTCCTTCTTGCCACGAATCAGGGACTCCGGATGCCGGCCCAGATAATCGGCCAGCACACGCAAGGCTTGCGCCGCCCTGCCGACTTCCTTCAACGTGTCCTGCAAATTGTTCTGCACCGGCGCATCCGGCGAGAGCAGGAGTTGGGCGCTGCCGATGGCTTGCCGCGCCTCGGCCAGCGTGCCCTTGAGTTCCGGCAGCACGCCCGCATTCAACTGGCCCAACGCCGAGTCGGCGGTCTTGAGGGTCTGGTTCAAGGTCTTGAGGGTACTGTTGAGGTTGTTGCCGATGCTGTCAAAGGGCACCTTGTCGAGCTTGGCAGCGATGTTGGCGAGGGTTTCCTGGATGCTCTCCAGGGGCGCCGGAATGGTCGGCAGCACGACCGGCTTGTGGCTCCAGTCGATCTTGGCCGGCGCCGCCTTGGGATAGAGGTCGAGGGCGACGAACAGCTGTCCGGTCAGAAGATTGCCGCTCTTGAGTTGCGCCCGGAAGCCGCGCGCAACCAACCGGTCGAGCAGCACCTGCGGATCGCGTTCCATGGCCGACATCTGCGTGCCGCCCGGCCGGTAGCGCGAGCGCAGTCGGTCCGGATAGATCGCGATCTCGACCGGGAAGCGCAGGGTCTTTTCTTCACGGTCGTATTCCAGGCTCACCGCCTTGACCTCGCCGATCACGATGCCGTGGAAGTCGACGGTTGCGCCCACTGCCAGCCCACGCAGCGACTCCTTGAAATACAGCAAATAGGTATCGACCTGCTCGCTCACGCTGTTCAATGCCGTTGCGCGATTGGCATACAGACGAAAATTCGTGTTGGCGCCTGAAGGCGGTGTCGGTGCGCTGTCCGGCAAGGGCTCGAAGGCGATGCCGCCGACCAGCACCGAGATGACCGATTCGGTGTTCAGTTTCAGCCCACCGCCATCAAAGGTGGCGTCGATGCCGCTGGCATGCCAGAAGCGCACGTTGCTCGTGACCAGGCGGTCGTAGGGCGAATTGACAAAAATTTCCAGTGTCACGCCGCGGCCGTCCGCGTCCAGCACATAACCGGTCACGTTGCCGACCGCAACCCGCCGGAAGTAGGCCGGCGCGCCGATGTAGAGCGAGCCGATGTTGTCGGCATGCAGCCGATAGAGCCTGCCGGGGGAATCGAAGGTCACCGGCGGCGGTGTTTCCAGACCAGTGAATTCGGAGCCCGAGTCCTGTGACTTGCCGGCGTCGACACCAATGTAGGCGCCCGAGAGCAAGGTGCCCAGACCGGAAATCGTATTGACCGAAATACGCGGACGCACTACCCAGAAACGGGCGTCGGCGGTGATCAGATTGTCGGCCTGGCGGTTGATGCGCGCGGTGACGATCACATGCGAACGGTCGCGTGCGATGCTGATCGCCGTGACGGTTCCGATGTCGACTTCCTTGTAGCGCACCTTGGTCTTGTTGGCTTCCAGTCCTTCCGCATTCTTGAAGGCGATGCTGATGGTCGGCCCTTGCGCGACCACGTGCTGCCAAAGCAGCCAGGCACCGGCCAGCGCAGCCAGCAACGGCACGATCCAGACCAGGGAAAACGCCCGGCCGCGTTTGGCAACCGAGACCGCCAATGGCGCGGGCGGCTCGTGCGCCGGTGGCGTGCGCGGTGACGCCTGAGAAGGCAGACCTGACGAATCTGTCAATGGCGACGATTGCAGCGAATCTGCCGATTGCAGCGGCTCGGCGGATGGCGGTGTCGGGTCGACGGGTTGTTCAGGCATGACGGCTTTCTTGACTATCCCAGATCAGGCGTGGATCGAATGTCTGCGCCGCGAGCATGGTGAGCACGACCACGCCGCCAAAACAGGCAGCGCCCAGGCCGGCCTGCATCGAGGCGAAGGATTCGAGCTGCACCAGCGATACCGACAAGGCCACCACGTAAATGTCGAGCATCGACCAGCGGCCGATGAGTTCGACGAAGCGGAACAGCCGGGTACGCTGTATTTGCTGCCCGCGCTCGCCGCGCTGCACCGAGATCAGCAGCCAGCACAGGGCGATCAGCTTGGTCAGCGGTACCACGATGCTGGCCACGAAGATCAGCGTCGCGATGACCCACGAACCCTCCTGCCAGAACAGCAGGACGCCGCTGGCGATCGTGTTGCTCTGGGTCTCGAAGAGCGAAGTGGTCTCCAGGAACGGCAGCACATTGGCGGGAATATAGAGGACAAAGGAGGCGATCACCAGCGCCCACGTGCGCGAGATGCTCATCGGCTTGCGCAGGTGCAGCGGCGCGGCGCACCGCGGACAGCGATGATGCTGGCGCCGCAGTCGCAGGCGCGACAGGAGACCGCAGGCGTCGCACAGCGCAATGTCAAACGTGGCTGCGGAATGCATGGCCACCGGCGTGGTCACCGCCGTTGGCGCGGATTGCAGGTTGTCAGGCATTTCGCAGGCCGGCGGGTTCGGGTTGCACGGCATCCACCCAGCCCCAGAAGTCACGTGCACTGAAAAAACACGACACCAGCGACTGCAACACGATCAGGCCGCCAAAAGTCCATAACGCCACGCCGGGCTGGACGACCGCGATGTCGGCCAGCTTGATCAGCGTGACCAGGGCACCGAGCAGAAACACTTCCATCATGCTCCACGGGTTCAAGCCAACGAGGATCCGGTAGGCCAGGGCAATGCCCTTGGGTACCTGGCCCAGGCGCAACGGCACCAGCGCATACAGCAACACGCTCAGCTGCAGTCCTGGAATCAGCACGGTCGTGATCAGCACCACGGCGGCAACCAGCCACCGGCCCTGCTCGTAGAGCGCCAGAGACGTGCCAATCAGCGTGGTTGCACGGTAGATGCCCTGGGCGCCGAGTGCCGCGATCGGGAACATGTTCGATACCAGGAACAATAGCGCGCCTGCCGAAGCCAGGGCGATCAGGGTATCGAGCTGAATGCGCCCACCGCGATACAAGACTCCCTGGCAGCGCACGCAGTGCGCATCGCAGCGCCGCGGAAGATCGACTTCTCGTTGCAACAGATCGCAATAGCGGCAGGCCACCATGCCGTGCACATGCGCCGCTTCACGCGCGTCGGCGGGTTCCGGCAGGGATGGAGTGTGGCGCCAGGGATTCATGGGGATCGCAATGGGTGACATCGGTCGGGGCGATGATGCCAGATTTCCCCGCCAGCGACAATTTGCGGCAGGGTGTTCATCCCACCGGGAGGGCGCATGCCGTCGCGTTCGGAGGATACCGGCATGGCTTCAAGAGGCGCATGCCGGTCGCATTTTGATTCGCTTTGCCGCGTTACCCCTGCCTGACGTTGGGGCGCAGGATGCCACTGCCGGATTCAGTCTGGCGTTGCGGTAGCGTACTTAGCGGAAGGAAAATTCGCCCAGGCGTTCGCTGCCGGCGAAGTTCCGACCTGTGCCTGCCCAATGCGAAGTGTCCGGCGCCAGGGCAGAAAAATCAGTCGAGAGGTCGGGCCGCTGGCGGCGCCGTCAACGATTCACCGTGGCGGCGTGGCGGCACTGTCCGAAGCACCGTGCCGACCTTTCGGTGCGGCAGCCATGCCCGGCGCATTCGGTATGCCGCTGCCGCTGGTGGTTGTAGCACCCGATGCCGAGACATGGGGTGCGCCGGGCGCCGGCGTGGCAGGCGGCGACGAGCCTGAGCCGCTGGTCATGTCGGCGCTGGTGCTCGTGCCAGAAGTGGCGCCAGTACCGCCGCCACTGGCGCCGGTGGTTTCCGTGCCTGTTCCCGTATTCGCCGGCCCGCGTGCGCCTGCCAGATTGCCGGAAGCATCCTTGCCGGTCGCCCCGCCAATGGTGCTGCCGCCGTGGGCGGGGTTGGGAGTGCCGGGACCGGTTCGGGTTGCAGTCTCTCGCTGCGGCAGGTCCTGGCCGAGTGGCGTGGCGCCACTGACCCTGCCGTCGCTGGTACTGCCACCACCGCTGGTGTTGGCACGCGCGGTACTGGAAGGCCCGATGTCGGCTGCATCCCGATTGGATTGCTTGCAGCCGCCGAATGCAACGACGGCCGCACTAAACAACAGGCATTTCACTGCGTGCGAAGCGACAGGACGTGTCGGAAGACAAGCTTGGACCGAGCGTGGGTATGCAAGCATAAAAACTCCTTTGAAGTCGAATATGGTCGATCGGGCAAGTTCGAGCGTGCTCGGTCTTGGAAAGTTCGCAGCGCGATTTCGGGCATGGAGGCAGCGCATTGGCCATCGGTCTGCCGGTTGCCGTTGACAGACCCGACGGTCTCGTTGTTCGGCGGCGAGATACAGGGGGTGCAAGCTTTGGCTGCCAGCGCGGACGGCGATCAGCTCGATGCGTTAAACTCAGAGCAACTTTAATAGCCCATGTGATTGACCTTCATGGCGTCTGCACTGTCAACCGTTTCAGACCCATCCGAACACGACGGCAACCAGCATGCGGCTGGCGCTGTCTCGCGCGCGCCACAGTGGTGGCGCAACGAACCGTTGCTGCGCCGTTTCGTCTGCGACTTGCTGGCCGCCGAATTCACCGCGATGCGGCCGGCTGGTGTCGCTTTGCCGTCCATGCCCTGGGATCTGGCTTTGCACCTGCGCCTCGACCTTGGCGCCGACTCGCTGGAATTGCTGCAACTGGCTACCGCCTTTGCTGGTGCGATCCACTTGCATGAAACAGGGATCGAGGATCATCTTCTGGCCCGGCCGACGCTTGGCGACTGGGTCCTGGTCGCGCAGGCGGGCCTGGTGCAGTTCAGTGCGCGTCTGAGTTTTCGAACCTCCGGCAGCACTGGCCAGCCGAAGACCTGCACCCATGCGCTGACCGCACTCTGGCAGGAAGCCGAGGCGCTGGCGCGACTTTTTCCGCAGCGGGTACGTATTCTTTCTGCGGTACCGAGTCATCATATCTACGGTTTCCTGTTCACCGTGCTGTTGCCGCATGCGCTTGAAATTGCTGCTGAGCCAGTGGTCGACTTGCGCAGCGCTTCGGCTGTGCGCTTGCGTCAGCTGGCTGGCCCTGGCGATCTGGTGGTCGCGCATCCTGCCTTCTGGCAGGCGGCGGTGCAGGTATTGCGTGGCATCGCCCCAGACGTGCTTGGCGTGACATCGACTGCGCCTTGTCCAGACCGGCTCAGCGCCGACGTGCGCGCGGCGGGCCTGTCATCGCTGACGCAAATATTCGGCAGTTCCGAGACGGCCGGCCTGGGCTGGCGCGATCACGAGAGCCGGCCATTTGCGCTGTTCGAATTCTGGCGGCGTGATCCGGCGCGCGAGCACGGACTGGCGCGCGTCATGGCCGATGGATCGCTGACGCCTTTCACGGCTGGCGACGCACTGGCATGGACCGACGATCGGCATTTTTTGCCATGCGGACGGCGCGATGCAGCGGTTCAGGTCGGCGGCGTCAATGTGTTTCCGGATGCTGTCAAAAAAGCGCTGCTTGCGCATCCGGAGGTGCACGATGCAGCAGTGCGGCTCATGCGCAGCGACGAAGGCGTGCGCCTGAAAGCCTTCATTGTTCCAACAAATGCCCAAGCCGATCCGGTTGCATTACATGTGCGGCTGACAGCATGGATCGACGCCCGCCTGAGTGCGCCCGAACGGCCGCGGGCATTGACGTTCGGCGCGCAGTGTCCGATTGGCCAAAATGGCAAGGACGCCGACTGGATCATCGCTTGATCACAGCGCCTGCATACGCGATCCGACACCAATATAAAAAAAGGAGCATCACCATGGAATTTTTCCGTTATCAAGGACGTGACGTCAGTACCCTGCTTGACGACATGCCGAAGCAGGAGCGTGACAGCCTTCCCTACGGCGTCATCAAGCTCGATACCGAGGGCACCATCCTCGAGTTCAACATGACCGAATCGGCACTTACTGGGCGGGATGCTGCAACTGTCATCGGCAAGAATTTTTTCACCGACGTCGCTCCATGCACCAAGACGCCCGAGTTTCATGGCAAGTTTGTCGAGGGCATTGAAAAACGGTTTCTCAATACCGTCTTCGATTATTTGTTCGACCACGAGATGACGCCGGTGCGGGTCAAGGTGCACATGGTGTTTGCGGCTTTTCGAGACGAGAGCAATGTCTGGGTGATTGTCAAGCGCGTGCTCAGGTAAGGCAAGATGTTGCCGATTGCGCGATTGCGCGATTGCGAGGCGCTGTCGATGGTCCCCGAACGCGGTTCGCGATGATGGGTGGCGCGGTCATGCTGACAGATTTTTCTTTCGTTGTTTCGACAGGTCGTGATGCGCATCGATCGACAAGAATTCCTGCACGTCCTGGCCGTGGACGCCGCCGCTGGCATGGGCGTCGATTCGAAACCTGCCCTGAGCGCGCCGCTGCCGGAACATCTGTATGACCTGCCGCGGTTCGGCAATGTGCACCTGCTGCATCGCGCCGGGCTCAGCTCAGGCACATGCCTTCACCGCGCTCGATGTGGCGGCGGCCTGGCTGCGCCGGCAACCGACCGTTTCCGTACAGCGCCTCGATACGCCGCGCCTGATCGGCGTACCGGCGGACCCGGGCGTGCAGGCCTGACCCAGCGCCCGAACCTGCTGCCGGCTGGGATTCTCGAATTTGCTGAACGGATGCAATAACGCGCACCGGCGTTATGCTACCTTCGGTATCTCGATGCGTTGCGGCAAGCTGCATCTGCATCTGCAACTGCGAGCAAGCAGCGCCGGCGACCCGTGCCAATCTGAGCTGAACCAATTCGAACCGAACCGAACCGACAAACCCAGCCCGCCAGAACCGACCATGCATCGCACCCTTGCACCGCTTCCCCGTCGCTTGCAGCCTTCACTGCGCAATTGCCTGTCCCCGCTGCTGGTCGGGCTGGCGGTCGTGTCGATGCTGCCAGGCTGTTCGGCACCGATCCGCCTCTATCCGGACCCGACTGCCAGCGACAGGCCGGCATCCTCCAGGGCCCAGTTTCCGACGGTGTCCCCGGCCCGTGACATGGCTCCAGCGCCACCGCCGCTCCCGCCGCCGTCCACTGCAGCAGTGCCCGCTGCCATGCCGGAGTCGGTCATGCCGCCCCAGACCACCACCCTGTCGCCGCAATCATCGCCGAGCATCATCGCGCCGCCGAATGCCCTGCCGCAAGCCGCTGCCGCCGACGATCGCGCCACCCGCCTGCGCGACTGGATCGAACAGCAGCGCCGCCTGTATCGCGTTGCTGCACCGCTGCTGATGAACAACATGCAGCTGTGCCCGCAGTTCTCACGCCGCATCCTGGGTTTCACAGCCAAGAACCAGTATTCCTATTCCAGCGAATTCGCCCTGGTCGCGCGTGACGCCCTCGGGCTGGACGATGCGCTGCAGATCGCCAATGTCCTGCCATACAGCGGTGCGGAAGTGGCCGGATTGCAGCGCGGCGACATCCTGGTCTCTTCTGCCGGGCAGATGCTGGCCAAGGGGCCGGACGCAGAACGCGCGGCCGCCAGCCAGCTGGCCGACGCCACCGAAGGCAACAGCGCCGTCGAACTGACGGTGCAGCGCAGCGACGAACGCATCAGTACCAATGTGCGCCTGACGCCCGCCTGCGCCA
>JAYTLK010000103.1:0-21438 GCA_043729515.1 Herminiimonas sp. | reverse complement strand
ATGCGCTCAGGTACCTGCAGATTTTCCACGTTTGAATCCTGTCACTACAAAAAACACGCAGGCTGTCGCAGCCAGCGCAAACCATTGAAATGCATAGCCCAGATGCCGCTCGATGCCGCTCGACGGCTTCGGCCAGTCGCGCACCAGCCCGTCTTCGGGGCCCACCGTCTGTTCGACCAGATAGGGCTGCAGCGGCAGGCCGAATGCCCTGCCGAGTTCGCCGATGTCGACGTTCTGCACGATCGCGCCCGCCTGCACCGGCGCGGCGGTACCGAGTTGCATGGTGCGGCCCGGCGAATGCCGCAGCGTGCCTTCGATCGTCACCTCGCCGGACGGTGTCTTCAACTGCGGCACATGCAACCGGTCGCGCGGATCGCGTGCGATCCAGCCGCGCTCGATCAGCAATACCCGATCATTGTCCGACAGGCGAAACGGCATCAGCACGTATAGTCCGGCCCGGCCTTGATATGGCCGGTTGTCGAGATAGACAGGTCGGTCCACCAGAAATTGCCCCCGCGCCTGCACCCGGCGAAATTCGAACGGATCTGTTTCCTGTCCGGTCAGTTCCTTCGACCCGGGTGCGCTCGAAGGCCCTGACGCCGGCGCCAGGGATGCGGCAGGCAGCATCGGCGCTGTCGTGCGTTCCCTCAATTTTACGTCGATCGCGCGTTTCTGGTCGGCGCGTCGCAATTGCCACTGGCCAAGCGAGATGCCGATCGCCGCCACTACCAGCATGGCGATGAAGGGAACCAGGCGAAAGCGGAAACGAAGCGCGTCGGAGAATCGCATTACAATATTGCCTTGTCCAGTGCCGCGCGGATGTTCCTGCGCAGCCCCTGCCCCACCGCTCGGCATTGCCGCATCCCGCCGAAGGTCGCCCGCATTTCAATCTGCATCGCTGCCATGAGAATCCTCGTTGCCATCGCCTTCATCCTGATCATCGGCAGTTTGGCATCCGCCTTGTTTTTCCTGATGCGTGACAAGGGAAAAAGCAATCGTACCGTCAAGGCGCTTGCTTTTCGGGTCGGCTTTTCGATCACGCTGTTCCTGCTGCTGCTGGTGGCGAATCATTTCGGCATCATCGAGCCCACCGGCATTCGCTGACAACGCAGCGGCGCACGGATAGCCGTGGGCGAAAGAAAAAAGCCGCACCGAAGTGCGGCTTTTTCCGTTGACCGCGTCCGGCGGTGCCTTACAACCAGTACACCACTACATATAATCCAAGCCAGACAACGTCGACAAAGTGCCAATACCACGCGGCACCTTCGAAACCGAAGTGATGGTCAGCGGTGAAATGCCCTTTCATCACGCGATACAACACCACCGACAACATGATCGCGCCCAACGTCACGTGGAAACCATGGAAGCCGGTCAGCATGAAAAAGGTCGAGCCATACACGCCGGAGGTCAGCTTCAGGTTCAGCTCATGATAGGCATGCGCATATTCATACGCCTGGAAACCCATGAAGACTGCGCCCAGCAGAATTGTCGCGGCCAGCCAGAAGGCAGTCTTGCCGCGGTGTCCCAGGCGCAGTGCGTGATGCGAGATCGTCAGGGTCACGCCCGAGGTCAGCAACAGAGCGGTGTTGATGGTTGGGATCGGAAACGGCCCCATCGTACGGAATGGCTCGACGGTGCCAGCCGGACCGGTGGAGCCCCAGACCGCGCCGAAATCCGGCCAGATCAGCTTGTGATCGAGGTCACCCAGCCATGGCATGGTGATGGTGCGGGCGTAGAACAGGGCGCCGAAAAAACCGGCGAAGAACATGACTTCGGAAAAAATGAACCAGCTCATGCTCCAGCGATAGGACACATCGATGCGGGCATTGTAGAGACCGCCCTCGGATTCGGAGATCGCTTGGCCGAACCAGTAATACAGCACGACCAGAAAACCGAGAATGCCGGCCAGGTTCGCATACATGCCCCAAGGAATGCCATTGACCCAAGCAGCAGCGCCAGCCATCGTCAACAGCAGCGACGCGCCTGCCAGTACCGGCCATTGCGACGGGCCGGGTACGAAGTAATAAGGGGCATTCGCGTGCGGAGTACTCATGTCCATCTCCCGATACGGATTTCAAATTGATGATTCGTCTTGCAAAACCTGTTTTGCGACTACTTTGCGGATACTTCGCGACTATTTTGCAACCACCAGCCGCACGATCACGATCAGCACGCCGATGAACAGCAACGCGCCGATCACGCCGGCGATCAGCACGTGCACCGGGTTCAGGCTGGCTGCATCCTGTTCATAGTCGCTGCGCTTGCGCACACCGAAGAACGACCAGAACACTGCCTTGAGTGTCGCACCGAAGGAACTCGGCCGTCTCTTTGGTGGCAGTGGCAGATCGCTCGGCTCGCGCTCTTCATTCATGCGCATTCTGCTCTTTCCTCGACGGCACCTAGGTTGATTTCTTGCCAGGCGCTGCGATCTCGAAAAACGTGTATGACAGCGTAATCGTCGTCACGTCCTTCGGCAACTTCGGATCGATGAAAAACACCACCGGCATCTGTTTTGCCTGATTCGGCTGCAACGTTTGCTGCTTGAAACAAAAACATTCGACCTTCTTGAAATACGCCGCTGCCTGCTGCGGCGCATAACTTGGTATCGCCTGCGCGTCGACTGCCCGCGCCTGGGTGTTGACCACCTCGTACGTCACCTGCGTCATTTCGCCCGGATGCACTTGAAGGCTGTGCACCGTCGGCCGGAAGCGCCAGGGTCCGTGCGCGTTGGCGTCGAACTCGACGGTGATGGTTCGGGTACGGTCGATCTGCGTGTTGCCGATGTCTTCGACCAGCCCGTCCTTGGCGCTCAGGACATTGATGCCGGTGAGCTCGCAGATTTTCTTATACATCGGCACCAGCGCATAACCGAAGCCAAACATCAGCACCGCGATCACCAGCAGCTTGCCAAGCATCTGGCCATTCAGGCGCCGTGCGCCATCGGTCATCATCGCCTAGAACCATATCCTTCTGGCAATGACGCCGATGAAAAACAGCACCGCGATCGACGCCAGGATCAGCGCGGTTCGCAGGTTGCTCGGTTTCTTTGGCTGGCTCATGTGCAGACTCTGTTGGTTTCTACGGGTCGGATCACTTCACCAGCGGTGGGGTTTCGAAGGTATGGAATGGCGCCGGGCTCGGCACGGTCCATTCCAGGCCCTCTGCACCTTCCCATGGCTTGGCCGCTGCTTTCTCGCCGCCGCGGATCGACGGGATGATCACGGCAAACAGGAAATACACCTGCGACAGGCCGAAACCCAACGCGCCGATCGAGGCGACCATGTTGAAATCGGTGAACTGCGCCGGATAGTCGGCGTAGCGGCGCGGCATGCCGGCCAATCCGAGAAAATGCATTGGGAAAAACGTGATGTTGAAGGTGATCAGCGAGGCCCAGAAATGGAATTTGCCGCGCGCTTCGTTGTACATGTAACCGGTCCATTTCGGACCCCAGTAATAGAAGCCGGCGAACATCGCGAACAAGGAACCCGCCACCAGCACGTAGTGGAAGTGCGCCACCACGTAATACGTGTCCTGAAGCTCGATGTCGATCGGCGTGACCGCCAGGATCAGGCCGGTGAAGCCGCCCATGGTGAAGACGAAGATGAAGCCGATCGCGAACAGCATCGGGGTCTCGAAGGTCATCGAGCCGCGCCACATGGTGGCGATCCAGTTGAACACCTTCACGCCGGTCGGCACCGCAATCAACATCGTGGCATACATGAAGAACAGCTGGCCGGTCACCGGCATGCCGGTGGTGAACATATGGTGCGCCCAGACGATGAAGGACAGGATCGCGATCGACGAGGTGGCATAGACCATCGAGGCATAACCGAACAGGGTCTTGCGAGCAAACGCCGGGATGATGTGCGAGATGATGCCGAAGGCCGGCAGGATCATGATGTAGACCTCGGGATGACCGAAGAACCAGAAGATGTGCTGGTACATGACCGGGTCACCGCCACCGGCGGCGTTGAAGAACGAGGTGCCGAAATGACGATCCGTCAAGGTCATGGTGATGGCGCCGGCCAGAACAGGCATGACGGCGATCAGCAGGTAGGCAGTGATGAGCCAGGTCCAGCAGAACATTGGCAGCTTCATCAGCGTCATGCCTGGTGCGCGCATGTTCAGAATCGTGGTGATGATGTTGATGGACCCCATGATCGACGAGGCGCCCATGATGTGCATCGCGAAAATCGCCATGTCCATGCCGATGCCCATCTGGGTCGACAGCGGTGCATACATCGTCCAGCCGCCGGCCGGCGCGCCGCCCGGCACCAGGAAGGACGACACCAGCAGGATCGCCGCCGGCGGCAGCAGCCAGAACGAGAAGTTGTTCATCCGGGCAAAGGCCATGTCGGAGGCGCCGATCTGCAGCGGAATCATCCAGTTGGCGAAACCGACGAAGGCCGGCATGATCGCGCCGAACACCATGATCAGGCCATGCATCGTGGTCAGCTGGTTGAAGAACTCCGGCTGGAAAAATTGCAGCCCAGGGCTGAACAGTTCGGCCCGGATGCCCATGGCCAGCACGCCGCCCGAGAGCAACATGATGAAGGAGAACCAGAGGTACAGCGTGCCGATGTCCTTGTGGTTGGTGGCAAACAGCCAGCGGCGCCAGCCGGTTGGCGCGCCATGATGCTCGTCGTGGCCGTGTCCGGCATGCGCGTCGTGCGAATGACCGTGTCCGTGATCGATGACGGTTGTACTCATCTCATTCTCCTAGTGTCGGTTTCTTATTTGCGCGCAGCGAGGACTTCAGCCGGTTGAACGATGTTTTCAGCAGCATGGTTCGACCAGTTGTTGCGGGTGTAGGTAATGACGGCGGCGATCTCGGTGTCCGACAGCACGCCCTTCCAGGCCGGCATCGCATTCTTGCCGTTCAAGAGAATGTTGATCTGCGGCGGTTTCGGACCATTTACCACGGCATCACCATCGAGGGCCGGGAATGCACCCGGCACGCCCTTGCCGGTCGCCTGGTGGCAGGCAACGCAATTGGTTGCATACACCTGGGCACCGCGGGTCTTCAGTTCATCGACAGTCCAGACCTTGTTCGGATCATCGGCCTTGGAGGCCATTTCCTTCTTCTTGCCATCGACCCATTTCGTGTAATCGGCAGCCGAGACGACATTGACCACGATCGGCATGAAGGCATGTTCCTTGCCGCACAGCTCGGAACACTGACCACGATAGACACCAACCTTTTCGGCCTTGAACCAGGTGTCGCGCACGAAGCCGGGGATCGCATCCTGCTTGACGCCGAAGGACGGGACGGCCCAGGCATGGATGACGTCGTTGGCAGTAGTGACGATGCGCACCTTCTTGTTGACCGGTACCACGACTTCATTGTCGACTTCGAGCAGGTATTCATTGTTCTTCGGCTTGCTGGCGTCGTTGACCTGCTCGCGCGGGGTCGACAGGTTCGACAGGAACGAAATGCCTTCGCCTTCGCCCTTCAGGTAGTCATAGCCCCATTTCCACTGCATGCCGGTGGCCTTGATGGTCAGGTCGGCGTTCGAGGTGTCCTTCATGGCGACGACCGTCTTGGTGGCCGGCAGCGCCATGCCGATGACGATCAGGAACGGCACCACGGTCCAGGCGATCTCGACCGTCGTGCTTTCATGGAAGGTGGCCGATTTGTGGCCGAGCGACTTGCGATGCTTCAGGATCGAATAGAACATGACGCCGAACACGGCCACGAAGATGACCAGGCAGATCACCAGCATCAGGGTGTGCAACGAATAGATCTGGGACGCGATCGGCGTGACCGGCGTCTGGAAATTCAATGCCCGCACGGCCGGGCCACCCACACTGTCGGTCACCGCCGCGGCCGGCAGCGTTGCTGCCAGGAGCGATGCACCCAGCACCATCGATTGAATGCGCTGCGCAAGTTTCATCATATTCCCAGTACCCCAATTAAAATTCTGTCACGCGACTGCCGGACTCCGACAGCGTTCCTAGTACGGCGCCAGGGCGCTGCGCAATTCGTCGGCGAACTGCCGACGCCGAAAGGCCGTCAGGAACCGGCCTATTTCCACTGTCTTGCCCTGTTCCTCGACCGTGATGAGCCGGTGGTAGGCTGCCGGCATGCCGATGCGCGTGGTGCGCGGATCGAGCCGGAACTGGCGCGCCCGTTCGGCGTCCACCAGTTCGATCAGGAGGCAATCCGCATCCAGCGCCACCCGCTCGCGGTCCGTTGCATGCCGCGCCCAGACCAGGAACGCCGCGCCGACCGCCGTCATTTCCAGCACCGCGAAACACAGCACGTACCAGGCGCCATGCCAGGTGAAGAATGCGGCCACGGAAAACGAGACAGTACACAAAACCGCGTAGGCCTGCACCAGCTGGCGCGGTGTGATCGAGCAGTTGCGGCGGAGAATCCACTCACGCTGACCGTTGCATCCATCCGTACGCTGCTCTGCCATTGCACACCTCGTCAAAAAAACCTCGCGATGCCGGCGTCATGAAAAACCGTGCAAGTATAAGGCGAATACTGAATTGTTATCAAGCGTAATCACTGCCGTAATGCATCTAAAAGCGTGTGGCACAGCCGCACGGACACACCCGTCGCGGCGCTGACAAAATGTTCCCTGCGCCTCTGCGCCCGTGCCTGCCAGGCCATCCGGTGCACGCCACGACTATTTGGGACGCAGGTCGAGCCGGATGATCGATTCACCACTGGTGGTCGTCCTCGCCACCGGCCGGAAGGCATGCCCGTAAATCACTTCGAAGGTCAGCGGAATCTTGCCGTCGGCGTCGCGCAGGGCATCGAGTGCCGCGTCGAAACGCGTCCACGTGCCGCGCCCGAGCAGCCCGCGCGGCCGGCTCAGCAGCGGATTGCCGCCCCAGGCGCGCACGTCGGCCAGCAGGCGATCGGTCGATTCATAGGTGACGGTGATGGTTTCCATGTCCATGACCGGAGTCGAGAAACCGGCCTGCACCAGCATGTCGCCGAAGTCGTGCATGTCGACGAACGGCAGTACGCGGGCGCCGGCCTCGGGTGCGCCGGCGCTGGCAAAGGCGCTGCGCAACTGGCGGAAAGTATCTGGACCGAAACAGGAAAACATCAGCAGCCCATCGACGCGCAAGATGCGGCGCCATTCCGCGAAGACCCGGTCCGGCTGGGGATGCCAGTGCAGCGCCAGGTTCGACCACACCAGTTCGGCGGCATTGGGGGCCATCGGCAAACGGGCGAAGTCGGCACACAGTAGGCCAGCGTCGAGGCCGCGTGCAGCGTTCAATCGCGCAGGCAGCAACTGCAACAACAGCCGATTCATCGACGACAGGGCCGCATGCTGGCCGCTGCGTGCTTCCTGCAGCATTGCCTGCGCTGCGTCCAGGCCGATCACCTGCGCTTGCGGATAATGTTTTTTCAGGGCTGGCAAATCGGCGCCCGCGCCGCAACCCGCATCGACCACGCGGGATGGATCGAGCCGTACCAGCGCCAGCCGTTCGAACATGCGATTCGAGATTTCGCGCCGCAGGAACGCGGATTCGATTACCCGGTCCGGCCGGGAAAAGATCGCGCGCACCCGTGCGGCATCGATCGGGGCGCTCATGGAGGCTTCGGCAGGCATGGTGGGGTCGTCGCAGGTTACGAAGCACGGCACCGGAATGGCAAGCGAATGGAATGCCTGCCAGGGACGGATGCGATAATGCTGTTAAGTTTATACGTTTGGAGATTTTTTCGCTGCATGCCCATGGACGACTGCACACTTTCTCCGCTGGACGCGGACCGACGCTGGCATCGGCTGCCGTTGATAATCCGACATTGGCTGGGCCGCGCAGGTTCCCTGCTGCCCGGTGCCTGTGCGTTATGCGGTGCCAATGGCCGGCATGTACTGTGCATTCCCTGCCATGCACGCTACTTCGGGGCCCGGCAAACGCGCTGCACGCGGTGCGCGATGCCGATCAGGGCCGATGCGGAAGACTCGGGGCGCTGTGGCGTCTGCCTGCACTATCCACCGGCCTACGACGCCACCATCACCGCGGTCGACTATGCCGCACCGGTCGAACAGTTGGTGCTGCGGTTGAAATTTGGCGCCCGCCTGGCGCTGGCGCCCTTGCTTGCCGAATTGTTGCGGGACGCCGTGCTGCGATCGGGCCGGATGCCCCGCCCGCTGCCGCTGCCGGAGCTGCTCTGCCCGGTGCCACTGGGCGCTGCGCGCTTGCGCCAGCGGGGTTTCAATCAATCGCTTGAAATTGCCCGGCCGCTGGCACGCATGTTGGGCATGCCGGTCATGCCGCGCCTGCTGGTGCGTCTGCGCGACACGCCGCCGCAGTCGCGCCTGTCGCCCGACGCCCGCCGTCTGAATCTGCGCGACGCCTTCATGCTGCAGCCGTCGCTGCATGCGGCCGTGCGCGGCCGCCACGTCGGCGTGGTCGACGATGTCATGACCACCGGCGAGACGCTGGGCGAAATCGCGTCGCTGCTGCAGCGCTTTGGCGCCGCCCGTGTGACGAACCTGGTCTTCGCCCGCACCCTGCCGGCCTGACCGCACGAAAGGAATGCCTGTGTTCGATGTCGTCCTGGTGGAACCGGAAATCCCGCCCAATACCGGCAACGTGATCCGCTTGTGCGCCAATACCGGCGCGCGGCTGCATCTGGTCGAGCCGCTCGGTTTTGCGCTCGACGATGCGAAAATGCGGCGTGCCGGACTCGACTATCATGATTACGCCGCCATGAAGGTGCATGCCGATTGGGACGCATTCATGGCCGCGGTACGGCCCGATCCGCAACGCATGTTCGCCTTGACCACGCATGGCGCCACGCCGTTTGCCAGTGTCGCCTTCCGGCCCGACGACGTATTTGTCTTCGGCGCCGAAACCCGCGGCCTGGCGCCGGCACTGCGCGAGCAGTTCGCGCCACGGCAACGGATTCGCTTGCCGATGCAACCCGGGAACCGCAGCATCAATCTGTCGAATACCGTTGCCGTGGTGGTCTATGAAGCCTGGCGCCAGAATGGGTATGCGGGCGGCGCCTAGTCGGCCCCCTCGGCTTGCCGCTGTCGATTTCGTTGTTTTACATTGTTTTCCACCGACCTTTTACCGAGACACGAATGCAATCCATTTTCCGCCTGCCAGCCTTGTCCCTGTCGCGCTCCTCGCTGGTCGCCACGGCCGGCCTGCTGCTGGCGCTATCGTCGATCGCCGCGCCGGCTGCAGCGCATGACGCCCGAGTCGGCAGGCTGCACATCAGTCATCCGGCTGCACCCGCGACCCTGCCCGGGCAAACCAGTGGCGCGATCTATCTCGGCATCGAAAATGAAGGAAAAGAAGCCGACCGGCTGCTGTCGGCCAGTTCGCCGGCGGCAGCCGGCGTGGCAATTCACCGGATGTCGATGACAGACAACATCATGCGCATGCGGGAAATCGACAACCTCGCGCTGCCGGCTGGCGGAAAGGTCGTCATCGATGCGGAAAGCGGATTGCACCTGATGTTGACCGGACTGAAGCAACCGCTGAAGGCAGGCGACAAGGTGCCGCTGAGCCTGCGCTTCGAACGGGCAGGCACGATCGAGGTCCGGGTACATGTCGAGCAAAATGTGGCGCGGGCCAATACGACTAATCAAGCGCATGGCACCCATGCGCACTGATGGCGAATCAACAAAGCGCCTGGCAAAAAAAAGGGAACCTGGCTGGGGTTTTCGTCCATGAATTCAAGCGCAACAGGCAGAGCGCTTTGCTAGCGCACTCACTCAAGCCCTCAAAAAAAAACCGGAGGAGATCTTGCTGTTGAGCTCGGGCTCATGCGAAGATTTCTACGCGGGCCTGAGGCGCTGACTGGGTGACACGGACAGAGAGTTTGGCTGCCGTCCGCCCGCATCATTTTTCCGAATCAGATGCCTCGCGTATCGCTGCAATTGCAGCAAGCCTGCACTCAGCCGTGCGGCATCAGCCGCACGATCGCGCGCACCTCGCCGGTCCGGCTGCCGGCATGGTTGTGGAGTTGCGGCCGCACGAACGACGCCACCGGTGTCGCATGCGCCTCCTTCAACAATCCAAGTTGCTCCAGCACGGCCACTGCGGTGGTGCAGACCGCCCGCGCATTGCCATCGGCGATCTTGACCGCGATGCCGATGCCGGCCGAGCGGATGCCGATGGCCTGCACCCCTTCGGCGCCGACCTTTGCGACCCAGTCGCCCGGGGCGGTGCGCATGAAGGCCAGGTCGCCGCGGCCGGTGCCGGACACCAGATCCGGATGCGCCATCATGGCGTCGCGCAGGATGGCATTGGCGTCGCCGTGAGCGTCGTCGACTGCGCCGTGTGCCAGCCGTGCGAAGGACAGCGCCAGGCGTGACAGTGGCAGCGCATAGTTCGGCGCCGAGCAGCCGTCGGTGCCTGCCACCAGCGCGGTTTCGGCCATGCCGGCCTGCTGCGCCACACTGCTGCGCACCGCTTGTTGCAGCGGATGGCGCGGATCGAGGTAGCCCGAGATCGGCAGATCATGCTGACGGCAATACGCCAGAAATCCGGCATGCTTGCCGCTGCAGTTGTGATGCAGTTGGCTGAATGCGGCACCGGCCGGCGCCGGCATGTCGGCAGAATAGCGCAGCGGCACATGACAGCCGCAGGCAAGGTCGGCTTCGACATTTCCCGCCTTGTCCAGGATGCCCTGGACTGCAGCGAGATGCATTTCTTCGCCGGAATGGCTGGCGCACAGCAGCGCAACTTCACGCGACTCCAGGCCGAAGCGTTCGATGCCGCCGGCAGCGATGAAAGGCATGGCCTGGAACGGCTTGATGGCCGAACGGGTAAAGGTCAGGCAATGCGGATCGCCGGCCGCATACAGCAGGCGGCCGGCGGTGTCGACCACCGCAATGGAGCCGGCATGGACTGATTCGACATGCTCGCCACGCGTGACTTCGACCAGCGGCGCATGGCGGCTCGCTTCCATCGGGCTGCAGAAGGGCGACTGCGCTTCCTGCAAAGGCTGCCAGGGGCGTGGCGTCATGCGCCTGCCCTGCCGGCGCGTACCCGCGAGAGCAACTTCGTCGTCGAGCGATCATGTTCGAAAGCGATGGCAACTACCTCGCCTCCGTAGGCCAGCACGGCCTGGCCTTCCGGGATCTCGTCCATCGCGTAGTCGCCTCCCTTGACATAGATCTGTGGCCGCGCCGATTCGACGACTTCGGTCGCGGTATCGGTATCGAAGGCCACCACTAGGCTGACCGACGCCAGCGCGGCCAGCACCGCCATGCGGTCGGAACAGGCATTGAGCGGCCGGTCGTCGCCTTTCCCCAGGCGCTTGACGGAAACGTCGGTATTGACCGCTACCACCAGCGAAGCGCCCAGGGCGCGCGCCTGCGCCAGGTAAGTGACATGACCGCGATGCAGGATATCGAAGACACCATTGGTCAGCACCACCGGTTGCGGCAACTGCGCAACCCGCGCGGCAAGTTGGGCGGAGGAGCAGAGCTTTGCTTCGAAATCAGGTGCGGTTGCCATGGTTGCCAAAAGTGAATGCGCCGTGTGCCATGCCGGGCGAGACGAGATGGCGCAGACGCAGTTGAGACGGACATAAAAAAACCGCAACCTCGGCTGCGGTTTTTTCCGAGGGCATCATCGGGATGACGCGCGAGCGGGCGCCGGCAATCAGGCAGGCCGCAGCGCCAGGCGGGCGACGACTTCCTTGCGATAGCGGTTCAGGTCCTGCACGGTTTCGAATGTACGCTCGAACAGCAGCGACATGTTGTGCAGGATCCGCTCGACCACTTTCTTTTCCCATTCGCCATCAAACTTGATCTGGCCATCGAGCCAGGCTTCCAGCCAGTCCGGGTCCGGCAAGCGCGACTGCACGGTGTCGTTCGGGAACAGCGCCTGGTTCACATGCAGGTTGGTCGGATGCAACGGCTTGTCGGTACGCCGCGCCGACGCCATCAAGACACCGATCTTGGCAAAAGCGGCCCGCGCCGTGTCGCCCACTTCCGTCAGCGCTTTCTTCATGTAGCGCAGGTAGGCCCCACCGTGGCGGGCTTCGTCCTGGCTGATGATCTTGTAGATCTGCTTGATGACCGGCTCGGTATGCCAATCGGCGGCGCAGCGGTACCAGTGGTTCAAACGGATCTCGCCGCAGAAATGCATCATCAGCGTTTCCAGTGGCGGCGCCGGATCGAATTCGAAGCGCACGTTGTGCAATTCTTCCTCGGTCGGCACCAGTTCCGGGCGAAAGCGCCGCAGATACTCCATCAACACCAGGGAATGCTTTTGCTCTTCGAAAAACCAGACCGACATGAAAGCGGAGAAATCACTGTCGCCCTTATTATCCCGCAGAAACATCTCGGTGGCAGGCAGGGCCGACCACTCCGTGATGGCATTCATTCGGATGGTCTGCGCCTGCTCGTCGGTCAACTTGGCAGGCTCGAAGCTGTCCCATGGAATATCGGTTTCCATGTTCCAGCGAACCTGCTCAAGCGATTTAAACAATTCCGGATAAAGCATGCTTGTTTTCATGATCTCTTCAAAACCCTCCATTTACCGCGATTCTATCAACTTTTCAACAACTGAAGCAGGCGTGGAAAGCGTGCGAACCCACATTGCACCCGGATCGTCCACCTATTTTTCGCTGCAGCCCGCGTTTTTTTAACGTGCAAACGCAAGACCATGCCACTTGATACGGCAATTACCGTCTTCCGGATTCCCTGCACGATCAAATACTCGACATCATCAGATGGCGAAAAGATGTTTCTTCCGTAATGGTTCATTGGCCACTTCGAAAATTCATCATCGGCAGGATGGCGCCAGCGTCGTCGCGGACGCCTTGACCGTGACATCGTTGCAGCTTGGCCAGCACCTGCCCCCGCACAGCAGTACACATCAGTACAGGCCAGACTAGCCGGGCATCCGAAAAACGGCCTTGCAAATCGATTGACATGCGCTAGAATATCAAATAATGAACGCCTGAGTATAAATTCTGACTAACCGGTATAAACCATGAAAAAGTCTGTTGCTGCAGTTTTGCCCGCGCTGTGCGCTGCGTTGCTTGGTTTCATGCCGGTCAGCGGCATCGCTTTCGCACAAACAGCGTCGGCAGCGCCAGCCACCCCTGCTGCCGGCAAGGTTGCTGTTGCCTGCAGCCCGCTGATGCAGCAGCGCTTCAACCGCCTGCAGGATGAATCGCCACAGGATCTCTGCCAATACGCCGGCAAGGTGACCCTGGTAGTCAACACCGCCAGCTACTGCGGCTTCACCCAGCAGTACGAAGGGCTGGAAGCGCTGTATGCGAAGTACCAGGCAAAAGGCCTGGTCGTGCTCGGCTTTCCGTCGAACGACTTCGGCAAGCAGGAGCCCGGCAACAGCAAGGAAATCGCCGATTTTTGCTACAACACCTACGGCGTGAAATTTCCAATGTTTTCCAAGACCTCGGTAACCGGCGCGAAGGCAAATCCGCTGCATGCGGCGTTGATTCGCGAAACCGGCAAGGCGCCGGAATGGAATTTCCACAAGTACCTGATCGACCGTAACGGTCACGTCATCCGCAGTTACGCCAGCCAGGTCACGCCACAAGACCGTGCGCTGGTAACCGATATCGAAAAGGCACTGGCGCAGCCGCTCTGAATTTTCAGGCCAGCGCAGCGTTGCAGTTGAATCCGGTTTTATTCCCTCCGCGTATGTAAGAGGGACAGCGACAGACACGATGCCGTTTTCGGCAATCGGTAACACCGATTGCCGACCGATGGCGAAACGGTTGTACTGCGCGACTCCCCCGTTGATACTGTGCAAAAATTCAGTTAATTCGGGGCAAATTTCACGGCGACCACCCTCATCCCTCTTTCGCCGCGATTGGTCTCGCAGTCATTTTATACAGCGGCATTCCAGGAGTTTTCTTCATGAAGACAGCGGTTATTGGCGCCGGTATTTCCGGTCTTTCCTGCGCCTACCGCCTGGCGCGGGCAGGTCGCGACGTCACCCTCTTCGAAGCGAACGACTATTTCGGCGGCCATACCCACACTGTCGACGTGACCCTCGATGGCATTACCCACGGTGTCGATACCGGCTTCCTGGTGTTCAACCACCGCACTTATCCAAACCTGGTCGCGCTGTTCGATGAACTCGACATCGAAACAGCGGCGACCGACATGTCGTTCTCCGTCAAGGCGCCGATCCGCGGCCTGTTCGGCCCGCGTCTGCTGGAATGGGCTGGCGGCGATCTCGACGCCGTGTTCGCCCAGCGCCGCAATGCCGTCGACCCCCGCTTCCTGCGCATGGTGCGCGACATTCTGCGCTTCAATGCCGCTGCCACCGCCCTGGCGCTGGCGGGGGACGAACGCATGTCGGCAGTCTCTCTGGGCGACTACCTGGCCCGCGAAAACTACAGCACGCAATTTCGCAACTGGTACCTGCTGCCAATGGCCGGTTGCATCTGGTCCTGCCCGACCGATCAGATGCTGGCGTTTCCATTGGCAAGCTTCGTCCACTTTTGCCACAACCATGGCTTATTGCAAGTCAATGGCCGGCCGCAATGGCAGACGGTGGCCGGCGGCGCGCGACAATACGTGCGCAAGATGCTGGCCGCCATTCCGCAGGCAATGTGTGACATGCCGGTACAGGCGGTGTCCCGCCACGCTACGGACAGCGGGACCGAAATCCGCATCCAGGCCGGCGGCCTGACACACGTATTCGATCATGTCGTGCTGGCCAGCCACAGTGATGAATCGCTCGCCATGCTGGCCGACGCCACCGGCGACGAACGGCGCCTGTTGTCGGCCGTGGCCTACCAGCCGAACCGTGCGGTGCTGCATACCGACGCCAGTTGCCTGCCCGAGAACAAGAAAACCTGGTCGGCATGGAATTATCAGAGCGACGGCGACGACAGCGCGCCGGATGTCTGCGTGCATTACCTGCTCAACCGCCTGCAGCCACTGCCGTTTTCCACACCTGTCATTGTCTCGCTCAATCCGATCGACGAGCCGGCACCGCAGCATGTGCTGGGCAGCTACGATTATGCGCATCCGGTGTTCGACGCCGCTGCAGTCGCCGCGCAATCCGGCATTGCGGCGATTCAAGGGCAGCACAACACCTGGTTTGCCGGCGCCTGGTTGGGTTACGGTTTCCATGAGGATGGCTTGAAATCCGGCCTGGCCGTGGCCGCCGGACTGAATGCCTTGCACACTGGTGCGCAGGCGACCATGGCCGATCTGGCGGCCGCCTGACAGCATGCCCGATAACCTGATGCGAACTGCAACCTCCCGCGCAACGGGCAGCGCCCGCGATGTGCAGCTGTGCTTCGGCACGGTGCGCCATCAGCGGCTGCGGCCGGCGGCGAATCGCTTTAGTTACGGCGTCTATTTTTTGCGCCTGCGACTGCGCCAGACCGCTGCACCGTCGGGCACCATCGACGTCGGCGCAAGTCCGTCACGCACCACACGTTCGGCGAGCGGTAATTTCCTGTTCGCCCGCAACCGCTTCGGCCTCTTGTCCTTTCACGACCGTGATCACGGCGATGGCCGCCAGCCGCTGCTGTCCTGGATCGACGGCGTGCTGGCCGCCGAAGGCATCACCGACGTCGATGGCGAGATCTGGCTGCAGGCGTTTCCGCGGGTGCTGGGCTATGTCTTCAATCCGGTCTCGTTCTGGTTCTGCCACCGGGCCGACGGCCGCTTGCGGGCAGTCCTGTGCGAAGTGCGCAATACCTTTGGCGAAAAACACTGTTACCTGCTCGACACCGGCGGCCCGATGTCGTACGGGATCGAACTGCGCGCCACCAAGATCTTTCATGTCTCACCGTTCTGCGCCATCGAAGGCGGCTACCGGTTTCGCTTCATGCGCACCGCGGCGACTGCCGACCAGCCGGAGCGCACCGTGGCCCGCATCGATCATGACGACGCCACCGGTCCGCTGATCCAGACCAGCATCAACGGCACTGCGCAACTGCTGACGGCGCCACAGATCCTGCGGGCGTTCTTCGGCTATCCGCTGATGACCTTTGGCGTCGTCGCAAAGATTCATTACCAGGCGCTGCGGCTGTGGATAAAGCAGGTGCCTTTTTTTCGCAAACCCGCACCACCGACACGAGAATTATCACGATGAGTACAGATCTGTTCGATTCGCAATCGGTAGCGCAGCATGTTGCCCAGACCGGCGTCCATCCAGGCAGCATGACGCCAGACGCGGCCAACGGGCAGCGCATCCGACGCACGAAACCGCTGTCCACCGATGGTTTCCCGTCGCAGGTAAAGTTCATCCTGCAATTGCTGGAACGGGTCGAATACGGCGCATTGCGCATGACCTTTCCGGACGGGCAGGAGGCGCTCTACGGCGATGAATCGCATCCGGTCACGCTGGTGCTGCGCAACTGGGATGTCTGCAATGCGGCGCTGAAATCGGGCGACATCGGTTTTGCCGAAACCTTCATCGACGGCCACTGGCACACCGACGATCTGCCGCGCCTGATCGAGCTGTTCGTGCGCAACCGCACGGCAGTCGAATCGGTCATCTACGGCACCTGGTGGGGCAGCCTGCTGTATCGCATCAAGCATCTGTTCAACCGCAATTCCCGCGCCGGCAGCCGCAAGAACATCCACGCCCACTACGACATCGGCAATGCGTTCTACCAGTTGTGGCTGGACCCGTCGATGACCTACTCGAGCGCCCTGTTCGCCGACGGTCACGTCGGCGGACTGCAGGAGGCGCAGGAAGCGAAGTACCGCCGCATCCTGGAGCAGGTCAATGTCAGCGCCGATGCGCGAATACTGGAGATCGGTTGTGGCTGGGGTGGCTTTGCCGAAGTGGCTGCGCGCGAGGCCGGCGCCCATGTCACCGGCCTCACGCTCTCGACCGAACAGCTGCAATTCGCTCGCCAGCGCCTGACGGATGCCGGCGTGGTCGACCAGGTCGACCTGCTGCTGCAGGACTATCGCGACACCAGCGGCCAGTTCGATGCAATCGCCTCGATCGAGATGTTTGAGGCGGTTGGCGAAGCGTACTGGCCGAGCTATTTCGATTGCGTCGCGCGCAATTTGAAATCCGGCGGTCGCGCCTGCATCCAGACCATCACCATCGACGACGCATTGTTTGCCCGCTACCGCAAGGGCACCGACTTCATCCAGCAATACATTTTCCCGGGCGGAATGCTGCCTTCACCGGAAGTGTTTTGCGCCATGGCGGAAAAGCATGGCCTGAAAGTGGTCAACCGCTTTGCCTTCGGACTCGATTACGCCCGTACGCTCGATGAATGGCGCATCGCCTTCAAGGAGCAGGCGCCGCTGGTGGCGGCACAAGGTTTCGACGACCGCTTCCTGCGCACCTGGGAATTCTATCTCGCGTATTGCGAGGCCGGGTTTCGCGCACGCAGCATCGATGTCATGCAATTCACCCTGGAGAAGCCATGAGCCGGAAACCAGCAACCCGCCAGGGTCTGCGCAGGTTGCGTGCCGCATCGGCGCGGTTGATCGCCGCAGCCGGGATGGTGCTGCTGCCGGCCCTGCTGCTGGCGCCGGTCACTGGTCTCGACACGCACGGCGGCATGATCGGCCCGGGCGTCGTCATGGCGGCCGACGCATCCCCCGCCGTGGCCGTACCGGCGTGGCTGGAGGCAGAGATTCCAAAGGCCCGCCTGGCCGGCAGTGGCAACTTCCGGTACTTCGGCATGAGCATCTACGACGCCGATTTCTGGGTCGGACCGAACGGCTACCGCACCACTGCGCCACATGCCGACCGCTATGCCCTCGACCTGCGCTATGCACGCGCGCTGGTCGGCAAGCGCATTGCCGCATCGAGCGCCGATGAGATGAAAAAGCTCGGTCTGGGCAGCGCCGAACAACGCGCCGCCTGGCAGACCAGGATGGAAGCGCTGTTTCCGGATGTGCAGGAGGGCACCCGCATCACCGGCATCTATCTGCCGAAGCACGGGGCGCGTTTCTACCGTGATGGCAAGCTGCTGGGCGAGATCGACGACCCGACCTTCGGCGCTGCATTTTTCGCCATCTGGCTCGACCCGAAAACCACCGGCGGCAAACTGCGCGAGGCATTGCTGGCCGACGCCGCGCCGCGCTGAATCGCCCGCCGCAACATGCAATACCGATGAACCCGATGCGCAGCGCTGACGCGGAGAATGATCCGGCGGGAAGCGACCCGGCGCCTGCCGCAGCAGACGCTTGCGCTGTCTCTGCGGGTCCGGACGCCCGGATCACCGCCGGCGTGCCGCTGAGTCGCACCGCCCTGTTCACCTACAGCCTGTTCGGCCTGCCGCTGGCATTGGTCGCATTGCCGATCTATGTATATGTGCCGCAGTATTATGTGCAGCAGTTCGGCATGTCGCTGGCCGCCATCGGCGCCGCACTGCTGGTGGCGCGCCTGCTCGATGCCTTCCTCGATCCGGCCATGGGCCTGTGGATCGATCATGCCAAGCGCGCACGTGGCTACGGGTATTTCGTGCTGTTGTCGTTGGCGCCCCTGGCGGCCGGCTTCATTGCATTGTTTCATCCGCCGGCGGCAGCTGCCGGCCATGCGTTCGGCTGGTTCCTCGCCAGCCTGGTGCTGGTCTACGGCGGCTTCAGCCTGGCCACCATTGCGCATCAGAGCTGGGGTGCTGCGCTGACCCAGGCCAGAAGCGAACGGGCCCGCCTGACCGGGCTGCGCGAAGCCTGCGGCCTGGTCGGCGTGCTGATCGCCGCCGCCCTGCCGAGCGTGGCAGGCATCGGCTGGCTGTCGGCAGTGTTCCTGGTCACACTCGCCGGGGCTGCCGCGCTGCTGCTGCTGCGCGCGCCGCGACCGGATCTGCAGCGACAGGCCACTGCACGGCCAAAATCGGACAGCGCCACTGCCGCACCCTTCGCTCACCCAAACAATCCGGTTGGCCTGCGCCGGCTGACGGTGCCGTTTCGACAGGCGCGATTTCGCTGGTTGTTTGCCGTCTTCGTCGTCAACGGCATCGCCGCGGCGATACCGGCCACGCTGTTTCTGTTCTTTGCGCGCGACGGGCTCGGCCTGGGCCAGTACGCCGGTCTGTTCCTGGTGCTGTATTTTGCTGCCGGCGCAGCGTCCCTGCCGGGCTGGGTTGCCCTGGCGCGGAGGCGGGGTGAAGCGTGGACCTGGCAGCTGGCGATGCTGCTGGCGATCGCCTCTTTTGTCGGCGTCTATTTTCTGCCTGCAGGCGCGGCAATCGGTTTCGGCGTGATCTGCCTGCTGTCGGGTTTTACCCTCGGCGCCGACCTCGCCTTGCCGCCGGCGCTGCTGGCCGGCGTGATCGCGTCAGCCGGCCATGGCGGACAGCATGAAGGCGCGTATTTCGGCGCCTGGAGCTGGGCCACGAAGATGAACCTGGCGCTGGCCGCCGGCGTGGCGCTGCCCTTGCTGGAACTGCTCGGCTACGTGCCGGGCACGGCCAACCTGGAGGGAAGAGAGGCGCTGCGCGTCGCCTATGCGGTCCTGCCGTGCGGCCTGAAGCTGATCGCGGCGGGCTTGCTGTGGCGTGCGCCGCTGAAGGATCTGTAGAAACCAGGCTCGGGCCGGTGGTTGGCGAAGATGACGACCCGGCACCTGCAAGGCAACGACCCATTTGGAAGCATGGAAACGGCATAGGAGAAGCACATGAGCAAACACCCGCGCAAATCGCGCTCGATTACCCTGGCCGCCCTGGCCAGCCTGACGCTTCTGGGCGCCTGCGCCACCGCGGTCGAGCCGGCGCATTACGCCAGCGATACGCCGCGCCTGGACCTGCGCAGCTATTTCAACGGCACCCTGGACGCGCACGGCATGTTCCAGGACCGCTCGGGCACGGTGATCAAGCGGTTCGATGTCGTCATGCGTTGCAAGTGGGAAGGCGATGTCGGCACTCTGGACGAAGATTTCACGTACGCTGATGGCACCCGGCAGAAGCGCATCTGGACCTTGCGCAAGACTGGCGCCGATACCTACATCGGTACGGCTGCCGACGTGGTCGGGCAGGCAGAGGGCACCGTCGCTGGCAACGCGCTGCGCTGGCGCTACACCCTGGCCCTGCCGGTCGATGGCAAGGTAATCGATGTCCACATGGAAGACTGGATGTATCTCATCAACGACCGGGTAATGCTCAACCGCGCCGCCATGAGCAAGTACGGCTTTCATGTCGGCGACGTCACGCTGTCCTTCGATCGGCGACAATGAACCCAGTCATCCGCGACTGGCGTGGCAAACGGGTCTGGGTGATCGGCGCCTCCACCGGCATCGGTGGCGAGACCGCACGCCTGCTGCTGGCCAGGGGCGCCCGCGTGGCCTTGTCGGCCAGGCGCCAGGATGAACTCGAGGCCATTGCCGGCGGCAACCCGGATGCGCTGGTCTGCGTGCTCGACATCATCGATCACGACAGCGTGCTGGCGGCGCGTGACACGGTGATGGCGCGCTGGCAGGGCATCGACCTGGTGCTCGTGGTGGCCGGTGGCTACAACGAAATGCGCGCCGATGAATTCGACCTGACGGTAGCCAACCGCCTGGTCGATCTGAATCTGCGCGGCGTGCTGAACTGCCTTGACGCCGTCTTGCCGACCTTGCTCAAGCAAGCCGGTGGCGGCATCGGCATCGTTGGTTCCGTCGCCGGGTATAGCGGCCTGCCGAAAGCCTTGATCTACGGCGCCACCAAGGCAGCCGTCATCAACCTGTGTGAATCGCTCTACCTCGATCTGCGCCCGCGCGGCATTGCGGTGTACATGATCAATCCCGGCTTCGTGAAGACGACGCTGACTGCCCACAATGATTTCAAGATGCCGGCCCTGATGTCGGCGCCGGAAGCGGCCGAAGCGCTGGTGCGCGGTCTTGAAAAGGGCAGGTTCCACATCCACTTTCCGCACCGCTTCACCAACTGGCTGCGATTGGCACGCCTGCTGCCTTACCGCTGGTATTTCTCGCTGATCCATCGGGTGACAGGGCTATGAGCGACGCTGCTGATACGACTGGCGGCGCAGCGTCCGGGGCGCCAGCCAACCTGATGCACGCGGCGCTTGATCGGCTGGTCCTGCAGTTCGAGGCAGTGTCACTGGCGTCTGTTGCGCAACTCGCCGCACTTTATGCCGACGATGCATTCTTCAAGGATCCGTTCAACGAAGTGGTAGGCCGCGCCAGGATCGCGGCTATTTTTGGCCACATGTTCGCCCAGGTCGATTGCCCGCGCTTCATCGTCACGACCCGCATTGCGCAAGACGCTGATGCGTTCCTCACATGGGATTTTCGATTCCGCATGCGCCGCTTTTCCAGCGAGGAGCAATGCATTCGCGGTGCCAGCCACCTGAAATTCCGTGCCGATGGCAGCGTCGGTTTTCATCGCGATTATTGGGATGCGGCCGAGGAGCTGTATGAGAAGCTGCCGGTCCTGGGCAGCCTGATGCGTTTCCTGAAACGACGGGCAGCGCACTGAAGCGGTAATGCGCTGGGAGTGCGGCCGGCGCTTGTCGCTTGTCGCTTGTCGCTTGTCGCTTGTCGCTTGTCGCTTGTCGCTTGTCGCTTGTCGCTTGTCGCTTGTCGCTTGTC
>JAYTLK010000102.1:0-5033 GCA_043729515.1 Herminiimonas sp. | reverse complement strand
AACGCTGCCAGCAAGGGCACTGCCTACAACACCATGGCCACCGGCATCTCCTATGCGCTGATCGACAAGACCGCCGAAGACAAGGTGCCGCTGATGATGGTCGGGTACGGGCGCACCGATGCGGTCGACGGCTCGGTGTTTCCGTATGCCTTCCCGCTGGTGACGACTTATCAGATGCAGATGTCGGCCATCATCAAGTATCTGGCGACGAAAAACGGCGGCTCGCTGGCTGGCAAGAAGATCGTCTACCTCTATCATGATTCGGCCTATGGCAAGGAGCCGATCGGCGCCATCAATGCCGAGGCTGCACTGGGCAAATTCAATGTGGTGCAGATTCCGGTGGCCCATCCCGGCAACGAGCAGGGCGCGCAGTGGTTGAAGATTCGCCAGGAAAATCCGGACTACGTGATCTTCTGGGGCTGGGGCGTGATGAACCAGACGGCATTGAAAGCCGCGCAGAAGGTCGGCTTTTCGCGCGAGAAGATGATCGGTTCCTGGTGGGCAGGCTCGGAGGAAGACACCGTGCCGGCAGGTGATGCCGCCAAGGGCTACATGAGTGCGACCTGGAACGTCACCGGCACCGGCGTGCCGCTGATCGCCGATATCGAAAAGACGCTCTACACCAGCGGCAAGGGCAACATGCAGGACAAGACGAAGGTCGGCACCATCCTCTACAACCGTGGCGTGTCGGTGGCGATTGCCACCGCCGAAGCGATTCGCGGTGCGCAAGCCAAATACGGCAAGGGCAAGGTCATTTCCGGCGAGCAAATGCGCTGGGGCCTGGAGAATCTGAACATCACCAATGCCCGCCTGACGCAGTTGGGCGCCACCGGCCTGCTGCCGGAGATCAAGACCGCCTGCGACAATCACGAAGGTTCGGGCAAGGTCAAGATCCAGCAGTGGGATGGCACGAAATGGGTGCTGATCTCCGATTGGATCGAAGGCAACAAGAGCCTGATCCATCCAATCTTCAAGGCCAATGCCGCGAAGTATGCGAAGGAAAAAGGCATCACGCCGGCCTGCATGAAATCCTGACGATGGACGCGGCGAGCAACGATAGCCGGGTCGACACAGGCGGCGGAGGCAGCACCAGCGGCACCGGCAGCACCGTGCCAGCTGCCGCCGGCCTGCGCCTGAACAATATCGAGGTCATCTACGATCATGTGATCCTGGTCCTGAAGGGTGTCTCGCTGGCGGTCCCGGATGGCAAGATCGTGGCCCTGCTTGGTGCCAATGGCGCCGGCAAGAGCACCACCTTGAAAGCCATCTCGAACCTGCTGCGGGCCGAGCGTGGCGACGTCACCAAAGGCAGCATTCATTACAACGAAGAACGGATCGATCGCCTGACGCCGAACGACCTGGTGCGGCGCGGCGTGATCCAGGTCATGGAAGGCCGGCACTGTTTCGCCCACCTGACGGTGGAAGACAATCTGCTGACCGGCGCCTACACGCGCCGGATCTCCAAGGCCGAACTGGGCGTGGCGCTGGAACGCATCTACACCTACTTCCCGCGTCTGAAGACCCGGCGCAAGTCGCTGGCCGGCTATACCTCCGGCGGCGAGCAGCAGATGACGGCGATCGGCCGGGCGATGATGGCCAAGCCGTCGATGATCCTGCTGGACGAACCGTCGATGGGTCTGGCGCCGCAGATCGTCGAAGAAATCTTCGCCATCGTGCGCGACTTGAACGCCAGGGAGAACGTGTCGTTTCTCCTGGCCGAACAGAACACGATGGTGGCATTGCGCAATGCCGACTTCGGCTACATCCTGGAGAATGGCCGGGTGGTGATGGAAGGGGCGGCAGCGGACCTGGCGGCCAACGAGGATGTGAAGGAGTTCTATCTCGGTGTGTCGGGCAGCGGGCGCACCAGTTTTCGGGACATGAAATTCTATCGGCGGCGCAAGCGCTGGCTGGCTTGACGATTGTTCCTCTGGCCTCATTGATCACGCTTCCTTACTGCTCTTCGTTACCGAACTTCAGGACTCCGCATGGACGATTTTTACGACGCCCTTGAATCCCGCGACCCCGCCGAGCGCGAAGCTGATCTGCTGGAACGCTTGCCGGGGCTGGTCGCACTGGCGATGCAGGCGCCAGGATGGGCGCATGCCTTTGCCGGTGTAAGCGCCGCCGACATTGCCTCGCGTGCCGCACTGGCGCGGCTGCCGGTGACGCGCAAGGCGGACCTGAAAGCCTTGCAGACCGGCGACCTGCCGTTCGGCGGCCTGACCCGCACGTCGACCCGCGCGCTGGGCCGGTTGTTCATGTCACCCGGGCCGATCTTCGACCCTGAAGGACGCGGCAGCGACTGGTGGCGCTTCGCGCGTCCGCTGCATGCAGTCGGCCTGCGCGCCGGCCACATCATCCAGAACTGCTATTCCTACCACTTCACGCCTGCCGCGTTCATGGTCGAGGGCGCAGCCGCGGCCATGGGTTGCGTCGTGATCCCGGCCGGCAGCGGCCAGACCGAGATGCAGGTGCAGGCGATGGCGGCGCTGCGCCCCGACGCCTACACCGGGACGCCGTCATTCCTCAAACTGATTTTGGAAAAGGCACAGGAAATGGGCGCCGACATCGCCTGCCTGCAACGGGCCGTTGTCAGTGCCGAAGCATTGCCGCCGTCGCTGCGCAACTGGCTCAACAATCACGGCGTGCCGTATGTCACGCAGTTATATGGTTCGGCCGACATCGGCAACATCGCCTACGAGAGCCTGACCGATGGCGCAGTCAATCCGGGCATGATCCTGGATGAGGATTTGTTGCTGGAAATCGTGCGGCCCGGCACCGGCGATTTGCTGGCCGAAGGGGAGGTCGGTGAAATCGTGGTCACCTCCTTTAATGCCGACTATCCGTTGATCCGCTTCGCAACCGGCGACCTGTCGGCGATCCTGCCGGGCGTCTCCCCTTGCGGGCGGACCAATACCCGCATTCGCGGCTGGCTGGGACGCGCTGACCAGACCACCAAGGTGCGTGCCATGTTCGTCCATCCATCGCAGGTGGCCGATATCGTACGCCGGCATCCGATGGTACTGCGGGCGCGCCTGGTGGTCAGCGGCGAAATGGGAAGCGACGTCATGACGCTGGTATGCGAAGTGGCATACCCGGATCAGGTGCTGGCGGCGTCGATGGTGGAGTCGATCCGGGAAGTGACCAAGCTGCGCGGCGAGGTGCGCATGGTCGCGCCGGGCAGCCTGCCGAACGATGGCAAGGTGATCGAGGACGCGCGCAGCTATCAGTAAACAAAGGTCATTGGCGTGGAACGTTCGCGTAAGCACATGCTTACTTCCGGCTCCCGTCGGGCAACTTCTGGCTCGACCGTGGTGAATTCGTGGCAGGCGCGCGATTCAATGGATTCTTGGCAGGTTGCTGATAACGGTCGGTATCGACCTGGCCACTGGCAAGATCGGCCGCTGCCTGCTGCATGTCGGCCCGCGCGCCGCCGGATGCCTGGCTGTCGGGAGATTCATCGCGGTCGTTCGGCTGGCGTGGGGAACTGCTCTGGCCGATCTGCGGGGTAGTGGTGATTTTGATCTCCGACATTGCGGTTTGATCGGGATCGTTGTCGTCCTCGTGCCCGGTTTGCGCGTCGGGTTGTTTGCCTTGGCTGACATTTTGCGCGTTGGTCTGATGCGGCGAATCGGATGAGGGCATCGTGTCTCCAGAATGGTCGAATGCGACCGGCTGGATGCCGATCTGCCTGCTCGGTTGGAGTTGTTGCCACGCTGATGATTCCCGGCCTCGGTGCAGGATTCGCTGGCTTATGTGCAGTGGCACGCCTGCACTGCAGGAAATCAGTGACGCAGAAGGTCAAGATTGTTGCGTTGACGCCAATACCTTCCTGTATCGACGCCTGCCAGCGGCACCGATGTCGATTCGTTCTCGCGCCGACTCAGGCGAGAGCGCCGATGCCGATCCGCACTCGGGCCGCGTTGTATTCCTGCACCAATCGATCGACCATCTCAGCCACTGTCGGCACATCGTCCATCAGGCCCACCCCCTGGCCCGCGCCCCAGATGTCACGCCAGGCCTTGGCCTTGCTGCCGCTGCCGGACGCAAAGTTCATGGCGGTCTTGTCGGCCTGCGGCAGGTTGTCCGGATCAAGGCCGGCGGCGACGATGGATTTTTTCAGGTAGTTGCCGTGCACGCCAGTGAACAGGTTGGTGTAGACGATGTCGGCTGCCGACGATTCGACGATCGCCTGCCGGTAGGCGTCATCGACATTCGATTCCCTGGTCGCCAGCCAGCGCGAGCCGATATAAGCGAAGTCGGCACCCATGGCCTGCGCTGCCAGGACGGCATCGCCGGTGGCAATCGAACCGGAGAGCGCAATCGGGCCGTCGAAGAATTTGCGCACTTCTCCCACCAGCGCGAAGGGTGATAGTCCGCCTGCATGACCACCGGCGCCGGCCGCCACCAGGATCAGGCCATCGACGCCGGCTTCCAGCGATTTCTGCGCATGTCGGATCGAGATCACGTCGTGCAGCACGATGCCGCCATAGGAGTGGATCGCATCCATCATTTCCTTCGGCGGCGCGCGCAGGGACGAGATGATGATCGGGATGCGATGCTTGACGCACATCTCGACATCGTGGGCGAGGCGGTCGTTCGATTGATGGACGATCTGGTTGACGGCGATCGGGCCGACCTTGGCATGCGGATTGGCTTGCTTGTAGGCGGTGAGTTCGGCCTGGATGTCGGTCAGCCAGGTATCGAGCAACTCCGCCGGACGCGCGTTCAGCGCAGGGAACGAGCCGACGATGCCGGCCTTGCATTGCGCCGTCACAAGCGCCGGGCCGCTGGCAATGAACAGAGGCGAACCGATGACCGGCAGGCGGAGGTTTTGCAAGGCGAGGGGTAGGGGCATGGGGGGCTCTGCAGAGTTGGGTGGGGGCCGGGTGATTATAGAGTGGAATAGTACGGTCGTGCGGGAAAGTTGGGGCGGAGTAATTGGAGTAATTGGGGTCAGTGGGAGTAATCGGGGTCAGAGTCAAATTTGCAGCCTCACCGCAATTTTGACTCTGACCCCAATTACGGAC
>JAYTLK010000101.1:0-28378 GCA_043729515.1 Herminiimonas sp. | reverse complement strand
CTGGAGATCTGCAGCACTGCCGGACCGGACAGGCCGCGGTGGGTGAACAGCAGGTCCTCGCGAAAGCGCCCGCCATCGACTTGCCGGCTCTTCCCCTTGCCCTTGGCTTCGCCCTCACCTGTCGTTACGTCAACTTCCAGCGCAATGCCCGCCAGCGAGACGAAGCGCTGCCAGGCTTTTTCATCGAAGGTCAGCGGCACCAGTGCCGGGCGCGGCGCGATGAGCTTCAAGCCGAACTGGCCCGCCAGCCGAAACGCAAAGTCGGTCGCACCGATCTTCGGGATCGACAGGCCGCCGGTGGCAACCACGACATTTGCAGCCGAAATCGATTCTCCGGCAGTGCCGTCCACTGCAGCCAGGTCGATGCGAAAACCCGTCTCATTGCGGCTGACGCCGCCGACCTTGCATGGCATGCGCCACTGCACGCCGCCGAGATCGCACTCGGCCTTCAACATCGCGATGATGTCTTCGGCTGACCGGTCGCAGAACAGCTGCCCCTTGTGCTTTTCATGGTACGGAATCCGGTACCGTTTCATCAGCCCGAGAAAATCCTGCGGCGTGTAGCGCGACAAGGCGCTGCGGGCAAAATGCGGATTTTCAGAAAGGAAATTTGCCGGGCTTGTCTCCATGTTGGTGAAATTGCAGCGTCCGCCGCCGGAGATGCGGATCTTTTCAGCCAGTTTGGTGGCATGGTCGATCAGCACCACGGAGCGGCCACGTTGTCCGGCCACTGCAGCACACATCATGCCGGCCGCACCGGCGCCGATGACGGCAACGTCGACATCAGTCGGCATGGCGAATCCTAGCAAATGGCGCGCCATTACATGCGGAGACGCAAAAGAGTGCTTGGAATTTTTTTGGGCTGATCGGGATCATGCCGGGAGAGTACACCGAAGATGGTGTCAAGCGCTTCATTGACTGCCGTTAAGGCATGTCACTACCACTTCGATAAAGTCCCCATGCTTGAACTGATGCTGTCCTCGCTTCGAGGGCGGGCAGGCAGTCTTTTCTTCAAGGGAAAATCATGTTTCCAACGCCTGTTGCGCGCACTCGCAATGCCGGAATGACCACCGGCGGATTCAACCCCGTGAATCATGGTGCGCCGAGTGCGCCACCCGCATCACCAGGGCAACAAACAAATGATGGTGCGAGACGGCCGTCGCGTAGTGCCGGCACTGCCGATGAGGATGGGCATGCAGCGCGTTTCGGCTCAGGAAACTTTTGGGGCGAGCCAAAGTTTGCGCAGCCCCGCGGCGAGTGGGAACGGTCGGCGGGCCCTGCGGCAGTTCATGCTTATCCGGTGGCGCCTGCAAGAGCGGAGGCGGCACGTCCGGCTGCGCCGCCTGCGCAGCAAATCATCCAAAGAGGGCCTTTGCTGACGGGGCCGCTATGCGAATGTCCACCTTGCCCGTCATGCAACTTCAGCCCAAGTTGTGAAGTCGACCTGTCCGGCTGCCTGAAAACCAGCACGGCGATTGCATTGACGGCGGCTGCCTGCTACGGGATCTACGAAGGCTTTGCCTGGCATTACGCCTGATCGGATTGCCGGCCGGTGTGGCAGCCTTGGGGACTCGACAATCCGGCCGGGATCGAGCGATATCGGTTGGCATCATGCAGGGTCGGGTGGCTTTCCCCTGGCAATCGCAGCGCAGCGTTCGACTTGAATCGCAATTGCAGCCGGGACCGGCTGCTGGCCGTTCAGCACGCGCTCGATCCATCGCGCAGTGGTGACTGCATCACTTGCGGCCGGCATGTCGGGCACGATATCGACGAAGCCCTCGCGTTCGACCAGGGTGGTGCACACGCCTTCGTGGAACCAATCGATGCGATGTGCCCGGCGGGCATTCGCCACGGTCTCGCCTTCCGTTCCCCGCATCAGGAATACATCACCCCGGTCGGGCGGCGCGGCGGTGGCGAAGTAGGCGCTCAGCATGGTCAGGTACTCCGGATGCGTGTACGACGACAGCCGCAATGCCGGCCCGCGGAAAGGCTGCAGTAACTTCACCAGCGTATGGGTCGAACTGCGTACGCCCAGCACCCGCCGCAAGCCCAGCAGGCCGGCAATTTGCGGCGCCAGCGTGTCGATGGCAATGAAACCCGGCTTGCCTTGTACAAGATGACCCTGCACTTCAGCAGTGCTGACAGCGACCGGCCAGCCCAGCGCCTGAAAAATTTCCGCAGTCGTGACCCGGCCGGTATCCGTCAGCACGCCATGCACCAGCACCGGTACATTTTCCCGGGACAGCAGCATGGCCAGCAACGGCGTCAAATTCGCCATCTTCCGCGCGCCGTTGTAACTCGGGATCAGGACCGGCATGGCGTCGCCGGCGGGCGCGTCCAGCAACGGGAATGAAGTTTCGGCTGCATCCATGAAACCGGCAATCTCATCGACCGATTCACCCTTGATGCGCATGGCAAGCAAAATGGCGCCCAGCTCCAGGTCAGACACCCGCCGCTCCAGCATGGCTTGATACAACCGTGCGGCGTCGGTGCGGCCGAGATTGCGCGCGCCCTCCTTGCCGCGCCCGATTTCCTTGATGATGGCTGCAGCATTGAATGCAGTGTTGTCGGACGTTATATTCATCCGACAAGAGTACACCGAAGCCAGAAAAATCTACTACAGTCCAGCCCCACCGAATGCACGACTTTGCAACAGCGCATTGGCAGTCTGCCCGACCTGCGCCATGCCAAGACGCAAGGCCGGATCAGTGATGACACCCATGTCCATGTTGAACTGGGCGCTGCCGAGCCATTCTGCCAGGCCGGGATTGGTAATGTTCGATGACCCCTGGACCTGGTGTTGCGACAGTGCCCGCAACGGCATGGTGGCGCGCAGTCGCTGGCTCATGCCGTATGCATCCGGCTGCGTGCAGTCGCCCATTCCGGCCGAACCGGCATACGCATGCTCTTTTTTCGTGCCTTGCGCTTTTCGCCGTTCCTCAGCCGTTCGGGCATGGATCGCCTCGCCCTGGATGCGTTCTTCGGCGACCGTCAGGGCCTGGAACAGGCCCTGCAATACAATCGCTGCACGTTTCTCGGCCGGCGGTCGCGTTGCAAATCCTGGAATCACCGAATCATAGCGCTGCAATGGCCCGGAGACCGCTGCGCTACCCAGCGACACGACGACCTGATCACGTAAGGTGTTGTTATTGATCAGGACTTCGCCTGCCGAGTCCGGAAATTTGTCGATGAAAACACTCACGGGTTCATTGCGTAAGCGGATGTTTCGGAAATCCACATTTGTACCAGGTGTCAAACCTGACGGAAGCAAGTTGTTACGCCGAAAATAATCGGTGGCGAGGGTGCGCACAGGGCCGACCAGTTGATCCGGCTCGACGACACCGCCGGCGCAAGCACGGATGACCTGTTCCAGGGTTGCCTCGTGATCGCGGATGAACGCGTTGATGCGTGGCTTGTCGAGCGTGAGCGGCAGCGCCCGCTCGCCCGCCACGGCCCGTGCAACTGCCGCTTCCTGCAATGCCTTGGAAAGCAGGTTGACCGTCAGAATGGATTGATCCAGTACATCGACCGTCTCCCATTCCATGTAAGGCTCAGGTTCCCCGGCCGGGGTAAAGGCAAGTGCGCGGATATCGTCGAATGTGTCGGACACGGATAAAAAACTGTTTTGACGGTGCAAGGCAATCTGGTCCTGCGGCGTGGCATGGCGAAAGCTGGTCTGGTCCAGATACGCCAGATTCGGCTTCGGATCGCGCCGCAGGCGGTAGAACTCGCTGATGTTGGAAAGTGCATGTTGGCGGGCACGCGCTGCGGGATCGTCGGTCGCACCGCCGAGCTGATCGAAGATGACTTCATTGGCGATGTCGGATGCGCGCTTCAACGCAGTGCCGAAGTTCGGAGACGGCTGGGCCATTCCTGCCGAATCGAGGCGGGCGGAATTCGGCGAGACCCCTGGGGTGATGCTGCTTGGGATTCGGTTCATCGGGAATCTTTCATCAGTCGGTTGATTGGATGCACTGCCGGATGCACTGCCGGACGCGCTGCCGTTGCAATGAACCACTGAATGTACCGACATGCCTCTCTCGCTTCGTTGCGAAAGCACATAGTTCGTTCTGTGGCGTTGAAAGTTGGGGACAAATTTGCTGCAGGGATTCGGCACGATGCCGTCGAGTCCGATGCAGGCATGCGCCTCAGCGCATCGTGTCGGCAATGACGGGACCGGTGGCCAGCATCTTGAGTTCAGGCAGGCAGGAGCCGCAGCTTGTGCCGCATTGCAGGCGCGCCTGGATCGCGCTCACGCGCTGATCCGCATCAAGCCCTGGAGGGATGGCGGCAAGCGCTTCAACGATCGCGGTCTCATCGACATCAAGGCAGTTGCAGATAATGCGTCCGCGCACCCGAAAATCAGCCGGCGGCATCGGTGCGGCCATGAGCAGGCGGCGGCCCAGCGGCGCGACCGGCTGTCCGCTTTCCAGATACGCTTTCAGCCAGCCACCGGCGCTGATGTCGCCAGCCAGCGCGACTGCCTGCAGGCAGCCATTCTCGACACGCATGCGCCGGCTGTTGCCACGGCGGTTGTCGTCGTAGCGCAGGACATGCGGCGCGTCGAGCGCGAACAGGAAAGCGATGTCCTGCAGGAGCGCTGCCGGCGCCGGATAATCGTCGGCGGCCCGGAACAGAACACCGGTTCTGCCTCGGCCGAACAGGGTGCAGGAAGCGTAAGCAAACCGGCGCATCAGGGGCCGCAAGGCGGTCTGAATCGACAGCGCCGATGGGTTCGGAGTCGCGGCCGGACGCGCAGCGCCGTGCGGGACCGAATGCGCCTCCGACGCTTCGCCGTCGATCCAGCCGAACACCATCAGTTGCCAGGGAAGATCGGCCTTCAGGAGCTTTACCGCCGCATGCTTGAGTTCCGGCTGTTTCGAACTCGGGTCGAGCGCGGCCGAGGTCAGCGCATTGACGCCGAAGGTCCCCTCGCCATGCGGACCCCGGCCGGACAGATATTCCTGCCCCCAGTGCATGCCGATGAAGGCCTGACCGGCGCGCATGTCTTCGCCAGGCATCGCCGGCAGGATCTGCGACCCGCGGCGGCTGGTGACATGCACCAGGTCGCCCGCCCGCAGCAGCCGGCGTTCCATGTCGCCTGGCGCCATGACGACTGCCGGCTCGCCGGCATGGGCAAAGAGCTGGGCAACCGTGCCGGTGCGGCTCATGCCGTGCCACTGGTCGCGCAGCCTGCCGGTAGTGAGGTGAAACGGATAATGCGCATCGACCGCTTCGGCCACCGGCCGGTAGGCGGTATCGACAAAACGCGCGCGCCCGTTCGCGGTCGGAAAAATGCCGTCCTCATACAAGCGCTGGCGACCCCGCGTGGCGCCTTCCGGGCAGGGCCATTGCTGCGGGCCTTCCGCCAGCATTGCATAGCTCAGGCCGGTGATGTCGAGGTCTCGCCCGCGGGTCGACTCGCGGTGTTCGTTCCAGATTTCTTCAGCGCTGGCAAATGGAAACAGGCTCTTGCCGTCACTGCGGCGCGGTCCCAGCAGGACTTCCAGCCGCCGCCCGAATTCCACCACGATCTGCCAGTCATGCCACGCCTCGCCCGGCGGTGGCAGTGCGGCGTCGATGCGGCTGATGCGCCGTTCCGAGTTGGTGACCGTACCTTCCTTCTCGCTCCAGGCGCTCGCCGGCAGCAAGACGTCGGCATGGTCGACGGTCGCCGTGTTCCTGAAGGCTTCCTGCACCACCACCAGTTCGGCGGTGTCGAGCGCCTGCCGCACCCGTTTCTGGTTCGGCAGCGATTGGGCAGGATTGGTGCAGGCAATCCAGAGCAGCTTGATCTCGCCGCTGGCCACCGCTTCGAACATGTCGACGGCAGTCTTGCCCGGCCGTGCCGGCACGTCGTCGATTCCCCATAACGCCGCGACTTCGGCCCGATGCACCGGATCGGCCAGCTCGCGATGACCGGAAAGCAGGTTGGCCATGCCGCCGACCTCGCGCCCGCCCATCGCATTCGGCTGGCCTGTCAGGGAGAACGGACCGGCGCCAGCGCGCCCGATCTGATGGGTGGCAAGATGCAGGTTGATCAGTGCGGCATTCTTGGCCGTGCCCGATGCGGACTGGTTCAGGCCCTGGCAATAGAGCGACAATGCCGCCGGCGACTGCCCGAACCAGCGCGCAGCGGTCACCAGATCGGCTTCGGCGATGCCGCAGGTCTCGGCCACGAAGCGCGGCGTATATTCCCGCACGGTGCGTTTCAGGTCGGCAAAACCATCGGTATGCTGCGCAATGAATGCGGTGTCGACCAGGTCTTCCCAGAGGCAGATGTGCAGCATGCCGTTGAAGAGCGCCACGTCGGTGCCGGGCAGGATCGGCAGGAACAGGTCGGCGTCGCGGGCGGTGTCGGTGCGGCGCGGGTCGGCCACGATCACCTTCAATTGCGGATTGGCGCGCCGCGCATCCTCGATGCGGCGATACAGCACCGGATGCGCATAGGCCGTATTGGCGCCGACGATGAAAATCAGTTGCGCATGATCGATGTCTTCATAGCAGGTCGGCGGCGCATCCGCACCCAGGGTCTGCTTGTATCCCGCCACCGCACTCGACATGCACAGACGAGAATTGGTATCGACGTTGTTGGTGCCGATCAGCCCCTTGGCCAGTTTGTTGAAGACGTAGTAATCCTCGGTCAGCAGCTGGCCGGAGATGTAGAAGGCGACGCTGTCGGGACCATGGGTGCGGATGGTGTCGGCAAACTTTTGGGCGAGATGATCGAGCGTGGCATTCCAGGTGGCATCGCGCAACGGCTGGTCGCGTGAGGCGCGCATCTGCGGCTTCAGCGCTCTCGCCGCCTCCTGCACGGCGCGGGTGGCCGACAGGTGCAACGTGCTGCCCTTGGTACAGAGGCGGCCGAAATTGGCGGGGTGATCCGGATCGCCGCGCACGCCCGTGACCTGCTGGCCGTCCGTTGCGATCAGGACGCCGCAGCCGACGCCGCAATAGCAACAGGTCGCCTTGACTTCGCGCGGCACGCCACTGCCCGATGTCATGCAGGCACGGCGTCGACCGGCAGGCGGGCCAGTTCTCCGGTATCGAGCAATACGGCGTCGCCCTCGATCCTGACCGTGAACGATTCGGTACAGCCGACATCCGGCGCGGTGGCGCATCCGGAGCCGAGCGCGATGTTCCATCCGTGCAGCGGGCAAGCAACCCGGTCACCGAAGACGATTCCCTGCGACAGCGGGCCGCCCTTGTGCGGGCAGCGGTCCAGCAAGGCGAAGACATGATCCTCGCTGGTACGAAAGATCGCCACATCCGGCCGCGCCGGCAGGTCACCGGTAGCCGCACGCTGCACTACCCGCGCGCCCAGCACCGGAATATCCGTTACCTTGCAAATCATTTTCCACTGAGTCGACATCCGGAATTCCTAACGTAAATGCGCGATATTGACCGGCGCGCGCCAGGTATCGCTATCCGTGAACATGCAGGCATTGACGATCGTGGCAACCGATCCGACGGCGATGGCGATAGCGGCGAAATAGAGTCTCATGATGATTTCCTTTCAATGCACATCGGTCGGAGAAACGCCGGCGCCGACAGTTCCGGGTTTGACGAACAAACTGCTGCTTTTTCGATCGATCCGCCGCACCCGCCGTGACCATGCGGACTTGCCGCGACTTTTCCTTAGCCAGGCAATGGCGTGTATTGCCGCAGATCCACCTGCGCCTTTTCCGGCTCATGCCAGGGGTCAGGTTCGCCATCGAGCGCGAACAGCAGGCGCGCATGCAGCGCCTTGCGCTTTTCAGCATCCTCGACCACCTGCCTTTTCGCATGTTCCAGGCCGACCCGTGCCAGATAATGGACCGTTCGCTCGAGATACCAGCCCTCCTCCCGGTACAGTTGCAGGAACGCGCCGGCGTATTCCAGCACTTCCTCATGTGTTTTCAACTTCACGAAGAATTGCGCGACTTCGGTCTTGATGCCGCCATTGCCGCCCACATAGATCTCCCAACCGGAATCCACGCCGATGACGCCGACATCCTTGATCCCCGATTCGGCGCAATTGCGCGGGCAACCGGACACAGCCAGCTTGACCTTGTGCGGCGCATACATCCGCGCCAGCGCACGTTCCAGCTGCTGGCCCATCATCGTCGAGTCCTGGGTGCCGAAGCGACACCATTCCGAACCGACGCAAGTCTTGACGGTTCGCAGGCCCTTGGCATAGGCCAGACCGGACGGCATGCCCAAATCCTGCCAGACGGCGCGCAAGTCTTCCTTTTTCACGCCGAGCAGGTCGATGCGCTGGCCGCCGGTGACCTTCACGGTCGGAATCTTGAACTTGTCGACCACGTCGGCGATGCGGCGCAGTTCCGAGGAATTCGTCTCGCCGCCCCACATGCGCGGGATTACCGAGAAGGTGCCGTCCTTCTGGATGTTGGCATGGGCGCGCTCGTTGATGAAGCGCGACTGCGGGTCATCCTTTGCCTCATGGGGCCAGGTCGAAAGCAGGTAGTAGTTGATCGCCGGGCGGCAGGTGGCGCAACCGTTTGGCGTCTTCCAGGCCAGTGTTCGCTGGGTGTCGGCTACCGTCAGCAACTTCTCGACGCGGATGGCGTCCCGCACTTCCTGGTGGGTATGGTCAGTGCAGGCGCAGATGGGCTTGGATTTCGGGCTGATCGAATAATCGCCGCCGGCGGTAAACATCAGGATCTGTTCGACCAGGCCGGTGCAGGAGCCGCAGGATGCCGATGCCTTGGTGTGCTTCCTGACGTCTTCCAGCGTGAACAAACCCTTTTCCTTGATTGCCGAAACAATCGCGCCCTTGCAGACGCCATTGCAGCCGCAGACTTCGGCGGTGTCCGGCATGCCGGCGGCCTTGGTAAAGCCCTCATGGCCGACATCGCCCGGGCGGCCGGTGTTGGTTTCGCCGAACATCAGGGTTTCGCGGATCTCGCCGATGTCGCGGCCCTCGCGCAGCAGCTTGAAATACCAGCTGCCATCGACCGTATCGCCATACAGGCAAGCGCCGATCAGCTTGTCATCCTTGACCACAAGTTTCTTGTAGACGCCGCCGATCGGGTCCGAGAGGATGATCTCCTCGACCCCCTCGCCGCCCATGAATTCACCGGCAGAGAAAAGATCGATGCCGGTGACTTTCAGCTTGGTCGAGGTGACCGACCCCTGGTAGCGGCCGATGCCGAAATTGGCAAGATGATTGGCGCAGACCTTGGCCATCTCGAACAGCGGCGCCACCAGCCCGTAGGCAGTGCCGCGATGGTTCACGCATTCGCCGACCGCGTAGATGCGCGGATCATAGGTCTGCATGGTGTCATTGACGACGATGCCGCGGGCGCAGTGCAGCCCGCTGGCTTCGGCCAGGGAGGTGTTGGGACGGATGCCGACGGCCATCACCACCAGCTGCGCCGGCAGTTCGCTGCCGTCGGTGAAGCGAATCGCCTGCACATGACCCTGTTCGTCGCCGATCAGCTCCTGCGTGTTCCTGGCCAGCGCAAATTTCAGGCCCCGGTCTTCCAGGGATTTCTGCAGCATCTTGCCGGCCACCGGATCGAGCTGGCGCTCCATCAGCCAGGCCGGCAGGTGCACCACCGTCACATCCATGCCGCGCAGTTTCAGGCCGTTGGCCGCTTCCAGACCCAGCAGGCCGCCGCCGATCACGATTGCATGCCTGTGCACGGCCGCCGCATCGATCATGGCGTTGGTGTCCTGGATGTCGCGGTAGGAAATCACGCCTTTCAGGTCCTTGCCCGGCACCGGCAACATGAAGGGGTTGGAGCCAGTGGCCAGCAGCAATCGGTCGTATTCGGCAGTGGTGCCATCTTCCGCCACCACCATCCGGCGCACGCGGTCGATGCGGGCAATTTTCTTGCCAAGATGGAGGGTGATGCCATTTTCGGCATACCAATCGACATCGTTCAACATGATGTCCTGGATCATCTGCTCGCCGGCCAGCACCGGCGAGAGCAGGATGCGATTGTAGTTCGCATACGGCTCGGCGCCGAAGACGGTGATGTCGTAAATGTCGGGCGCGATCTTGCGCAGCTCTTCAAGCGTGCGCACGCCGGCCATGCCGTTGCCGACCATGACGAGTTTCAGTTTTTTCATTGTCGACCTTTGATGCTGCTGGCGTGCAGACGCCGCAGATGCCGCAGATGCCGCCGACCATCGGAGCACGAATTGCGATGACAATCGATGGCAATCATTTTCATGCTGCTTCCCGTGCCGTCGGCCGGGCCTGGCGGTGATATAAAAATTCCAGCACCGACGTGCGGAGTTCCATGTAGCACTGGTCATGTGCCAGCGCAACCCGGTCACGCGGTCGCGACAGCCGCACCTGCAGGATCTCACCGATGGTGGCCGACGGCCCGTTGGTCATCATGACGATGCGGTCCGACAGCAACACCGCCTCGTCGACATCATGCGTGACCATGACCACGGTCGACTGCGTCTGCGCCACGATCTTCAACAGTTCGTCCTGCAGATGGGCACGGGTCAGGGCATCGAGTGCGCCGAACGGCTCGTCCAGCAACAGCACCTTTGGCTCCATCGACAATGCACGGGCGATGCCGACCCGCTGCTTCATGCCGCCGGAGATCTCATGCGGGCGCTTCTGCTCTGCATGCGTGAGGCCGACCAGGGCCAGTGCAGCGCTGGTGCGCGCCTTCATCTGCGCCCGGTTTTCCGTGGCGGCGAAGACCCGCTCGACGGCCAGGTAGACGTTTTCATGGCAGGTCAGCCACGGCAACAGCGAGTGATTCTGGAACACCACGGCACGCTCGGGCGACGGCCCGGCAATCTCCCGGTTCGCACACAGGAGCATGCCGCCGGTGGCCGTGGTCAGACCGGCAATCAGGTTGAGGAGTGTCGACTTGCCGCAGCCGGAGTGGCCGATCAGCGTGATGAATTCGCCTTTTTGCACCGAGAGATTGACGTCGACCAGTGCCTGGAAACTGCCTTTCTTGGTCGGGAACGCCATCTCCGCTTGCTGGACGTCGATGAATCGGCTGTTCTGTTGTTCCATGAAAATACTCCGATATCAAATGACGACGACAGCCACGAACGAAAAACGGATCGCGAAAACGGTTGCGATGGAAATCCTACGTGCAGGTGAGAGCGCAGGCAGGCGCGGCAGCTGGACGCGCAGGGCAGGCCCGCGCACCTGCCTAAGTCCCGACGTCTTCGTAGGTGAATGCCCGCGCCAGCGCCACCAGTGCCTGCTCCAGCAGCAAACCGATCATGCCGATCACCACGATGGCGATGATGATGTGCGGCACATTCAGGTTGTTCCATTCATCCCAGACCCAGAAGCCGATGCCCACCCCGCCGGTCAGCATCTCGGCCGCCACGATCACCAGCCAGGCAGTGCCGATGGCCAGCCGCACGCCGGTCAGCATGTACGGCAGAACCGACGGAAACAGGATTTTGGTCAGGATCTTCCACTCCGACAGGTTCAACACCCGCGCCACATTCATGTAATCCTGCGGCACCCGCTGCACGCCGACAGCCGTGTTGATGATCATCGGCCAGATCGAGCAGATGAAGATGGCCCAGATCGCCGCCGGATTCGCCGCCTTGAACACCAGCAGGCCGATCGGCAGCCACGCCAGTGGCGACACCGGTTTCAAGAGACTGACGATCGGATTGAACATGCCCGACATGAAGCGGAAGCGTCCGATCAGAAACCCAAGCGGTATCCCGATTGCCGCAGCCAGCCCGAAACCCACGGCGATGCGCTGCAGGGAGGCCAGCACGTTCCAGCCGATGCCCTGGTCATTGGGCCCCTTGCGATAGAACGGATCGGAAAAAACCTTGATGGCCTCGGTCAGGGTAGCCAGCGGCGTCGGAAAATTCGCATTGCGTGCCGCCACGATTTCCCACACCAGCACCAGCAACGCCAGACCGACGATCGGCGGCAGCAGCGTCATGACGAAGGGGCGCAACGGAGACGCCGTGCCGCGGGGGCGGTCGGCGCCGATGGCCAGACGGCGCGCGATTTCGGACGCAACAACCGGCACCGGCTCGATCGTGGCGACGAGCGCAGGCGCGGTCGATTGTGGGCGTTCTTCGGAAGCACCGGTGACATCCAGGACTGCACTCATGCTGACTTCTCCCTTGGTATGAGGTAGCACGGCTTGCTCTGCGCGATCGCCAATGCGACGCGACGCGGGCGCAGGCGCTAGCGGGCTGGCAGAGTCAAGCCTTCAACTTGAACGATTCCGCATAGGCTTTCGGATTTTTGCCATCCCAGACCAGGCCGTCAAAAAGCTTGCTGCTGCGCATCGGATCCTTCGGCACGCTGACCTTGAGCATGGCGGCCGCATCCTTGTAGATCGCGATCTGGTTGATCGCCTTGGCAGTGCCGAGATAGTCGACGTCGCCCTTGAGCAGACCCCAGCGCTTCTGCTGCGTCAGGAACCACATGCCATCCGACAGGTACGGAAAATTCACTGCGCCATCGTTGTAGAACTTCATGTAGTTCGGATCGTCCCAGGTCTTGCCCATGCCGTTCTGGTAGCGCCCGAGAATGCGCTGGTTGATGACGTCGACCGAGGTGTTGACATAGGACTTGTCGGCGATGACCTCGGCCATCCTGGTCTTGTTGGACAGCGAAGCATCGATCCAGCGTCCGGCTTCGAGCACCGCAGCCGTCAGGGCGCGCGCCGTGTTCGGATATTTCGCTACCCATTCGGCGGTGGTGCCGAGCACTTTCTCCGGATGATCGCGCCAGATGTCCTGGGTCGTGATGGCGGTCACGCCGATGCCGTCGGCGATTGCCCGGTGACCCCACGGCTCGCCGACGCAATAGCCATCCATGTTCCCGACCCGCATGTTGGCCACCATCTGCGGTGGCGGCACCGTGATCACCTTGGCGTCCTTCATGGGATTGATGCCATGCTGGGCCAGCCAGTAATACAGCCACATGGCATGGGTGCCGGTCGGGAAGGTCTGGGCGAAGGTGTATTCCCGCTTGTCGCTGGCCATCAATTTCGCCAGGCTGGGGCCGTCGACGGCGCCCTTGTCGGCAAGCTTCTTCGACAAGGTGATGGCTTGGCCGTTGTTATTCAGGGTCATCAGGACTGCCATGTCCTTTTTGGCGCCGCCTGCGCCCAACTGCACGCCGTAGATCAGGCCGTAGAGCGCATGGGCGGCATCGATCTCGCCATTGACCAGCTTGTCGCGCACGCTGGCCCAGGAAGATTCCTTTGAGGGCACGATCTTGATGCCGTATTTCTTGTCGAAGCCGAGCACCGACGCCATGACCACCGAAGCACAATCGGTCAATGGAATGAAACCGACCTTGACCTCTTCCTTTTCAGGCTTGTCGGAACCGGCGGCCCATACGCCGCCAGTGGCAAGCGCACCGATGGTGCCGAGCATGCGCGCACCGACAACAGCGCCGCTGTTGGCCAACCCCAGGACAGCAGCGGTTTTCATGGCACGACGACGAACAGGATCAAGCGTTTTCTTGTCGATTGTCATTGCAAGCCTTGACGAAATTGGGAGCGGAAACGCTGCGATACCCTTTATCTTTTGCAAGTCACGTGCCAGCAGTCACCATCCGAAAAATCCGGTTTTGCACCAGCGCATGCGTGATTGCACGGCAAAGCGCGATGGCGACCGCACCGCGATTGTGCGCTGCACCAGATTAGATGGCTTCCTTGCCTTGGTGGCATGCAGCATCTGTCGGCCACCGTAGTCCTTTCCATTACAATGCCGGCTTAGGCGCAAGCTGTCATCCGACCTGTTTCCCATTCGTCTACATGATCATTCTCGGCGTCGAATCCTCCTGCGACGAAACCGGCATCGCGCTCTATGACACCGAACGCGGCCTGCGTGCCCATGCACTGCATTCACAGGTCGCCATGCATGCGGCCTATGGCGGCGTGGTACCGGAACTGGCCTCGCGCGACCACATCCGACGCGCCATCCCGCTGCTCGAACAGGTGTTCGCCGACGCCGACATGATGCCTGCGGGGATCGATGCGATTGCCTACACGCAGGGACCGGGCCTGGCCGGCGCACTGCTGGTGGGCGCCGCGGTCGCCTGCAGCCTGGGCATGGCACTCGACAAGCCAGTGCTCGGCATCCACCACCTCGAAGGTCACCTGCTCTCGCCATTGCTGGCGCCAGACCCGCCGGCGTTTCCTTTCGTCGCCTTGCTGGTCTCGGGCGGGCATACCCAGTTGATGCGCGTCGATGGCGTGGGCGCTTACACCCTGCTGGGCGAGACAGTCGACGACGCCGCTGGCGAAGCCTTCGACAAATCGGCCAAACTGCTCGGCCTGGGATACCCGGGCGGGCCTGCCATTTCACGCATGGCGGAGTTCGGCGACCCGGCTGCCTACCAGTTGCCGCGACCGATGCTGCATTCGAAAAATCTGGATTTCAGCTTTTCCGGATTGAAGACGGCGGTGCTGACCGTGGTGAAGAAGAACCCCGGCAACCTGTGTGAACAGGACAAGGCCAACATCGCCCGTGGATTCGTCGACGCGGTGGTCGACGTGCTGGTGGCGAAATGCGTGGCGGCGTTGAAGCAGACCGGCCTGAAGCGCCTGGTGATCGCCGGCGGCGTGGGCGCCAATGCGCAGTTGCGGGCGGGGCTCGATGCGGCGGCGCGCAAGCGGCGTTTTGCGGTCCATTACCCGGCGCTCGAATTCTGCACCGACAACGGCGCCATGATTGCCTTCGCCGGCGCACTGCGGCTGCAGGCGCAACCGCAGGCGGCGCGCCGCGACTATGCTTTCACGGTACGGCCGCGCTGGCCGCTGGCCGACCTGCGCATCTGACCGACCGGGCCGTTTGCGTCATTTCCTGGCGGCGCCGATGCGCCCTTCCCGTCCAGCCAGCAGATTGCCGATGTTTTTCGCATGGCGCCAGATCAGCAGGCAACTCATGGCGGCGATCGCCGCCAGCATCGGATCGGCGCCAAACAGCAATCCGTAATAGAACGGCGCAAAGATGGCCGCAGCCAGCGCCGCCAGCGACGAATAGCGAAACGCATAGGCGATCACCGCCCAGGTTACCAGCGTGGCGATACCCAACCAGACATTGATGCCCAACAAGACACCGGCCGCAGTGGCTACGCCCTTGCCACCGATGAAGCGGAAGAACACCGGCCACAGATGTCCGACGAAGACCGCCAGGGCCACCAGCGCAATGACGCTGTCAGCCAGGTCGAACCGGGGCGCCAGCTGCTGCGCCAGGAAGACAGCGAGCCAGCCCTTGGCTGCATCGCCGATCAAGGTCAGCGCCGCAGCCGCCTTGTTACCGCTGCGGAGCACATTGGTGGCGCCGGGGTTCTTCGAGCCATAAGTACGTGGATCCGACAAACCAAGCATGCGGCTGATGACCACGGCAAACGAGATCGAGCCGATCAGGTAGGCGATCAGGATGAAGGCGAACGACGTCATGCATTTCCCTCGTGCGAGTGATGCGGTGGAAGCGTTGCGCTCATGCTGGTGTCGGCCAGCGCGCAATCGACTGGCACGACCTGCAGCAGGCTGCTCAGCACCTGCGGCGAGATGCCGACCAGGTACCCGCGCCGACCACCATTGATGTAGATTTTTTCAAGACCGAGAATGCTGCGCTCGGCATACACTGGCATGGCCTTGCGCGTGGCGAATGGCGAGGTGCCGCCCACCAGGTAGCCTGAATGCCGGCTGGCCGCCTCGGGCGTGCAAGGAGCGATCGACTTGCAGCCGACCTGGCGCGCGAGCGACTTGGTCGAGACCTTGCAATCGCCATGCATGAGCATCAACAGCGGCCGGGCTGCATCGTCCTGCATGACCAGCGTCTTGACAACCAGATGTTCGTCGACGCCGAGTTCGCGTGCCGACACGGCCGTGCCGCCGTGTGCTTGATACGGATACGGATGCTCGGAGAACGTCACTGCATGCTGGCGCAGGAACTGGGTCGCTGGAGTCTTGGAAACATGCTCAACCATGCGTGATACGCTAACTCGAAAAATTTGGAGCACATTATGCAACAGGAAGTGCGGTTTGCGACCTTCAATGTGTTGAACCTGGCGCCACCGGGTGTGCGCTTCTACGTCGATCAGGAAGCGCATACCCAGGAGCAATACGACGCCAAGGTCGAGTGGATCGCTCGCCAGCTCGATCTGCTCGATGCCGATGTCATCGGATTCCAGGAAATATTTTCCCAAGCCGCGCTGCGCGAGGTTCTGGCGCGCACCCTGAAGTATCGCGATGCGCATCACGTCGGCTTTGATCCAGTTGGCCAGGAGGACCTGCAGACCAGCGTGCAGGCGGGCACGCTGACGCCGAGCGTGGCGTTGGTGTCGCGCCTGCCGATCGTCGGCTCGCCGGCCAGTCACGCCCGATATCCGCACGGCCTGGCAGTCGCCCTTCCCGGTATCGACACGCCGGTCACGACATTCACCCGGCCGATTCTGCACGTACAGGTATCGGTTCCGATGGCCGATGCACAGGCGCCTGTGGCCTTGCCAGGGCGGCCCGCACCGCGGCCGCAGACCATCGACGTGCTGGTATGCCACCTGAAATCGAAGCGGCCGGATTATCGCGGCGGCCCGGTTGGCAGCGGCGCCAATGCCAGCCAGGCTGCAAATCGACCCAATGGCGGCATGGACGGCGATACCGGTGGTAGCAGCGAAACAAAGCATGGCAACGGCGATGGCGCTGTCAATCCCGTGCAGGTGGTGGAAAGTATCGACAGCAAGCCGGAAAACGACTCCTATCAGCTCGGCCTGGCGATGTTGCGCTCCCTGATCCGGCGCGGCGCCGAGGCACTCGGCTTACGCTATCTTATTTCAGACCAGTTGCGCCGGCAGCGCTTGCCGCTGGTGGTGCTGGGCGACTTCAACGATGTGGCTGCGGCCATGACGACCCAACTGGTTACCGGCGCCACCTCGGAGCGTCGCAGCCTGCGGGAAGGACCGACCGACCGCCTGTTCGACAGTTATCGCATCCAGACCCGCGGCAGGCCGGTGCGCGATGTCAGTTTCACCCATACGCACGAGAACATCGCGGAGACGATCGATCATGTGCTGGTGTCGGAAGCCTTTGAGCCAGGAGCGCCGGGCGCCATTGGCGAGGTGCTGGAAGTAATCTATGTCAACGACCATCTCGGTCTGCGCGCACCAGCGGCGTCGGACCATGGGATCGTGCTGGCACGCCTGCTGTTGTACGGCACTCAGGTTTAACCGGGTTCCACGTCTTTGGAAGGTGTGTCGGCATCGTCCGCAGCCTCGTTTTCCTCGGCTTCGCCGGGTTCGGCCGGCGTGCCATCGGGTTGGCTGGCGCGATCCGCTTTCTTCTTCAGCTTTTCTTCCTTCTTGCGCTTTTTCTCCAGATCCTTCTGCCGCTTTTCATACTGGAAGTTTGTCTTTGCCAAGGCGTGCTCTTTTCATCTTGAAGGGTAAGCCTTCAGAATACAGGAGAATGGCGCAATGCCACGGCAAATGCTTCGCTGGCTTGGATGGGAACATGTTTTCAAAGAATTTGGTGCAATGCACAAAAAGTGCTTGACAGCTTCGCCGGAATCTATAAACTTCGGGTTTGTTGCGATGCACCAATTGCGGTCTTGACTTGGATGCGCATTCGCACTTTTCTGTCGCTTGCCCTCGTCAACCAACAATTCATCAGGAGATCGCCATGTTCACAGTCCCAGAGCAGTTCACCAACGCCACCAAAGCCAGTTTCGATGCACAAATCACCGCCATGACGGCATTGACGCAAAAAGCGTTCGCCAGCGTCGAGAAAATCGTCGCCTTGAACATGACGGTCGCCAAGGATGCATTTGCTGAAAATACCGCAGCAGCACAGCAGTTGTTGTCCGCAAAAGGCGCTCAGGACTTCCTGACCCTGACAACCGCTTCAGCCAAGCCTGCCGCTGATAAAGTCATGGCCTATGGCCGTGAACTGGCCAGCATCGCTGCTGCAGCCCAGGCTGACTTCAGCCAGGAAGCCGAGCAGCAATTGGCTGACAGCCGCCGCAAGGTCGGTGCGCTGATCGACGACGTGACCAAGAACGCGCCTGCCGGCACCGAAAACGCGGTCGCCATGTTCAAGAACGCCATCGGTAATGCGAATGCCGGTTTCGACCAGCTGAGCACGACCGCCAAGCAGGCTGCCCAGGCGATTGAAACCAATGTCGGCAATACGGTGTCGAAGTTTTCGCAAGCTGCTGAGAAGGCTACTGGTCGCGCAAAGAAGTAATTTCCCTTGCGGGTGTTGGAAAAACGGACAGGTTCGCCTGTCCGTTTTTTTTCGTTTGTGCAGCGCCAGGCCGCATGCATTACCGATCAGCCGCGCGGGTGGTGCGCAGCATGCAGTGACTTCAATCGCTCGCGTGCGACATGGGTATAGATCTGCGTGGTGGAGATGTCGGCATGCCCGAGCAGGAGTTGCACGACCCGCAGATCGGCACCGTGGTTAAGCAGATGTGTTGCAAAGGCATGGCGCAGCGTGTGCGGAGAAAGCGGCGCCTGGATATCGGCACGCAGTGCATGCTTTTTCACCAGCGTCCAGAACATCTGGCGCGTCATGGCAGCGCCGCGCGCAGTGACGAACAGGGCATCGGCTACCTGCGCGCCGAGAATCACCGCGCGCCCATTGGCAAGGTAACGCTCGATCCAGTCACGCGCTTCGGCGCCGAACGGTACCAGCCGGGTCTTGCTGCCCTTGCCGGTGACCCGCAGCACGCCTTCGTTCATCGACACTTCCACCGATTTCAGGTCCACCAGTTCCGACACCCGCAGGCCGCTGGCATACATCACCTCCAGCATGGTGCGGTCCCGCAGGCCCAGTGGCGTGTCGACGTCCGGCGCTTCCAACAGCGCCTCGACCTGCGCTTCGGAAAGCGTCTTCGGAAAACGCGGCGCCTGTTTTGCCGACTTCATGCGCAGGCACGGGTCCACGCCGACCAGGTTCTGGCGCAGCGCGTATTGGTAGAACCGTTTCAGCACGGCCAACCGGCGATTGGCGGACGCCGGCCTGGTGTCGGCATGGCGGGCGGCGAAATAGCCGTTCAGGTCGTCGGCAACGCCCGCCAGCAGTACCTTTCCCCGCTCGGCATCGAGCCAGTGGGAAAAAACACTTAAATCGCGTCGGTAGGCATCGAGCGTGTTTTTCGACAACCCATCTTCCAGCCACAGTGCATCGCAGAATTCATCGATGCGCGCACTGCTTTCCAGCGGCATCACGCGTGCCACCCCTGCAATTGCACCGGTGCGTCGTTGCGGCGGGTTCATGCGTACTGTCCGACACCTTCATGCCCGAGCAGCCAGCGCTTGACGCCCAGATGAAAGCCGGATGCATCATCGTGGTTGGCAAAGCCGCCCAGACCACCGGCGGCCGTCACCCGATGGCAGGGGATCACCAGGGGGAACCAGTTGGCGCCGCAGGCCTGACCGACCGCTCGTGGCGCCGAGCCGATGCGACGGGCGACTTCTCCATAGGTCAACACTTCGCCACGCGGAATCGCCGAGATGACCCGCCAGACTTTTTGCTGGAACGTGCTGCCCACTGCATCCAGTGGCAGGTCGAAACGGAAATCAGGTTCGTGGAAATAGCGCGCAATCTGGCGCGCCGCCTCGGTGGCAATGACGTTGTCCGGCGCCTGCAGGGTGAACGACGCCGGAAGATAGACGATTTCTCGCATCGCCGAGACGCTGGCGCGTATGCCGAGGGCGCCGAAAGGCGTACCGATGACGGCGTTGAAATGGCCCGCCTGCAGCCCGGCGGTGCTGCGCTTCGGGTGTTGCCCGCTGCCTGCTTTTGCGTTGTTGCTGTCGATATCCATTGCGTTAGCATAAAACAAAAGAGGCACTTCTTGCGAAGCGCCTCCAAATACGTCTCGTGCGACTGCGCGCCGTTTCATGACCACCACGACTGCTGCAAGTCACCTGTCTCCTCTGCGGTATGCATACCGCTTCTTATGCCCTGCCTCCTCCATATTGCAAGTCATTGTCCTGCGCTGCGCCGGCTGCCCTACATCATCCCCATCGCACGCGGCAACCAGAGCGACAACCCCGGCCAGTACGTCACGATCACCAGGAACACCAGCATCGTGAGCAGCCACGGCATGACTGCCACCGTCAGTTCGGTAATCGTCATCTTGGCAATGCCGCTGGCGACATACAGATTCAGGCCCACCGGCGGATGGCACAGGCCGACTTCCATGTTGGCGTCGATGAGGATGCCGAAGTGGACCGAATCGATGCCCAGGCGGATCGCCGCCGGATGCAGGATCGGCGCCAGCACCAGAATGATCGAGGACGGCTCCATGACGTTGCCGGCCATGAGCAACAGGATGTTGGTGAAGAACAGGAAGCCGACCCGACCCAGCTCCTTGTTCAGGATCCAGTCCGCCATCAGTTGCGGAATGTTTTCATGCGCCATGAGGAAGGAAAAGAGCACGGCGTTGGTGATGATGTAGAGCAGCATCGCAGACAGGCTCGCCGATTTCAGCAAGACCTTCGGCGTGTTCGCCACCGGCATGTCCTTGTAGACGAAAACCGAAATGACGAAGGCATAGATGGCGCTCATGGCCGCTGCTTCGGTGGCGGTGAAGATGCCCGAATAGATGCCGCCGATGATGATGACCACCAGCGCCAGGCCCCAGATGCTGTCCCAGAAGGTGGCGCAGACCGGTACCGCTTCATGCCGCGCTTCGAAGATCAGGCCGCTGCTCAGGCCGACGGCTTTCGCCAGCGGATAAGCGATCGCGGTCCAGACGACGAGCAGCGTGATGAAGATGCTTTCGTGGGTCAGGCTCGGGAAGAGCAGCGCCCCGATGACTGCCAGGAAGGCCGGCAAGGTCAGCAGGTAGGCCAGGCTGAACACCCAGCGCTGGACCAGCCGGCTGCGGTTGGCGGCTTTTGCGATCGGCAACCAGGCGATGCCGAACAGCACGGCCAGGAATCCGGCGGCAACCACATGAAAATGGAACAGCGCAACGCTGACCGCCGTGATCGGCGCGACCAGGAAGAACACGCACAGCGACAATCCGCTCAATGCAGAGACAGTCGCCTGCCAGCTCTTGCGCCCGCCGAGCAGCGGCGTGCGCGGATAACCGTTTTTGCGGGCCAGGAACCAGGTCGTGCCACATAACATGGTGGTCAGCAGCATGCCCGGAAACAGGCCGGCCACGAACAGCGCGCCGATCGAGGTATTGGTCGAGATGGCGTAGATCACCTTCGGAATCGACGGCAGCATCAGGATGCCGAGTGATCCGGCCGTGATGATGACGCCGGCGCCGAAGTGCTTCGGATAGCCTTGCTTGACCATCGCCGGCAGGATGATCGAGCCGATCGCCACCACGGTGGCCACGCTGGAGCCGCAGACCAGCGCAAACATGGCGCAGGCAATGATGCCGGCCAGCGCCAGGCCACCATGCCAGTGGCCGACGATGCTGGTTGCAAAGGCGATCATGCGCTTGGCGACGCCGCCGTGGGTGAGGAAATTACCGGCCAGGATGAAGAACGGGATCGCCATGATCTCGAACTTCTCGATGCCGGTGAACAGTTTCAGGGCGACCGCCTCGATCGGCACGTTGGTCAGCAAGAACAGGAACATCAGCACGGTGAGGCCGAGCGCGATCGAGACCGGAATCCCGGTCAGCATCAAGGCGATCAGGAGTGCGAAGACGATGCCGACATTGCCGCCGACCACACACACGCCCAGCAGGATCGCGCTGATGCCGAGCAGCCAGAAAGCCGACTTCTGTTTCGACATCGGTGGCTTTTCGATTGAGGAATCGGCGACTGCGCTGGCGGTGCTCATTTCGCCGCTCCTGCCGGTGTGACTGCCGCCGCCGCAGGCGTCGCGCCGCCAATCAGGCTGGACGCAAAACGCTCGCCTTCGGCTTCGTCGATGCCATCGACTTCGGCTTCATTGTGATGCGGCAGATGGCCGGTGCGCAGGAATGACAAGCCGACCTGCAGGAAGCGAAAGCACATCAGGTAGGAGCCGAGCGGCACGGCGGAATACACGGCCCAGGTCGGCCAGTCGAGGTCTGGTGTGGTCGGGCCCTGCGGCAGGTCACCGGTGGCGATGCCCAGCGCAGTGTAGGCGGCATAATGCATGCCGTTTTCCCAGATGAAGCGCAGGCCGAGCGTGCCGACGATACCGGTAAAAAGTGTGCCGCAGAACAGCGCTACCAGAACCGCCTTCTGGCGCCATGCATGCGGCAGCCGATTGACCAGCACATCGACGCCGACATGCACGCCCATCCGCACGCCATAGGCCGCGCCGAACTTTGCCATCCAGACGAACATGATGATGCATAGTTCCTGGGCCCAGCTGACATGCAGCGACAACAGCCAATCCTGCAATACCGGAATGCTGAAACCCGAACCGTAGCGATGCAGCACCGAAAGAAAGATCACCAGCGTGGCGCCACCCATGAGAAAAGTGATGATCCACTCTTCCAGGTGATCGAGGATTTTTGTCATGGCCTGGTGAATGCGGTCGGCTTGCTTATTGTTACTTGAAGCCGAGCGCGGCTGATTCCTTGTTGACGTTGGCGATCACGTCCTTGCCGATGCGGCCTTCCATCTCTTTATGCACCGGCAGCAGAACCTTGCGCCATTCCGCTTTTTCCTTGTCGGTCAGGGCATAGATCGTGGTCTTGCCGGAGGCCCTGATGGCCTCCAGTGCCTTGTTGTTTTCCTGCTGGGCGATGGCATTGGCGTATTTGGTGGCATCCTTCATCGCCGTTTCCAGCTCGCCGCGCACATCGGCCGGCAGGCCTTCCCAGAACTTCTTGTTGACGATGACGGCGTATCCCAGATAGCCGTGGTCCGACAGTGTCAGGTGCTTCTGCACTTCATGCATTTTCTGGGTGTAGACATTCGATGGCGGGTTTTCGGTGCCGTCGACCACGCCGGTCTGCAGCGCCTGATAGACCTCGGAAAACGCCATCACCTGCGGATTGGCGCCGAGCGCGCGCATCTGCGCATCAAGCACCTTGGAGGACTGGATGCGCATCTTGAGGCCCTTGAAATCGGCCGGCACGTGAATCGGCTTGTTGGCCGACATGACCTTGAAGCCGTTGTCCCAGAACGACAGTCCGAGAATGCCCTTCGATTCCAGTTTCTTGAACAGGTCCTTGCCGACCGGGCCTTCGGTCACCCGATAGAGCACATCCTTGGTCGGGAACATGAAAGGCAGATCGAAGACTTCGAATTCCTTCACGCCCAGCGGCCCGAATTTCGCCAGCGACGGCGCCAGCATCTGGACCGCGCCCAGCTGCAGCGCTTCCATTTCTTCCTTGTCCTTGTACAGGGTGCTGTTCGGATACAGCTCGACCTTGACCCGACCCTTGGTCATTTTTTCGGCCAGTTCCTTGAAGCGCTCTGCGCCCTTGCCTTTCGGCGTGTCGCTGGCGACCACATGACTGAACTTGATGATGATCGGCGCCGGTGCCTGGGCATGGACACTGAAACCGGCCGCGAGGCCAAGGGAAGCGATGGCGGTAACGATGACGGCATGACGAAGCAGGGTACGACGCAGCATGGGGATATCCAGGAAGATTGTCTTGCGGGAAAAAATGGATTGTCGGCATTCCCCCCCATCGTCACAATTGTGGATAACCGCAGGAAAATTTTTACTGCACTGCATCATTTTCGATTGCAGGCATCGGGATTTTTACGCGGATGGGGAACAAGATTTTCACGGCGCAACTCGGCTACACTTCGTCCATGTGGCCCTTTTCTTCCCGATCCCCGCGCGGAACCGACAATGCAGTGGAATCGCACGTCATCGCCGCAGCAAATGCGACGGCGGCGGGTCGCCAATTGCCGCCATCGCTTCCGGCGCTGCCGGGCCTGCGACATCCTGGCTGGCGCTGGGTGCTGCCACTACTGCCGGTGTTGCTGGTGCTGGCAGTCGTGCTGAGCCTGGTATGGCTGCCCTGGAAAGCGCAGAAGCTGGAATCAGCGGAACGCCAGGAGCAGTTGATCGCCGACACGTTGTGGGTGGAACAAAGCCTGCGGCTCCAGCTCGCGCGGGACGAGGAAAGCCTGCAGCAAGTGGCTGCCGAACTGCTCAGCGGACGCTTGGCCGCAGTCGACTGGGGCGCGCGGCTGGCGCCGTTGCTGCAAAGCCGGCGTGAGCTCGTACGGGTCGCATGGCTCGATGTGAACAATCAGGTTCTGGCCAGCACCGACGACCCACCAGGACGGCTGAACCCGACGCTGCGCCGCTCCGAAGCATCGGCGGCGATCGCCGACACCGCGCAGCGCAGCGGCCTGCCCCGCTACGCCCCGCCATCACGGGGGGGAAGCACCGTTGGTTCGGCGTTGATGGATTATTACCTGCCGCTGGTCGATGTCGGACGCTACCGCGGCATGCTGGTCGCCACTTATGCGACGGCGACGATCCTGGAGGAGATGGTGCCGTGGTGGTTCGCCCAGGATAATGAAATCAGCCTCACTGGCGCCGATGACGCAATTGTCGAACACCTGGTGGCCGGCGGGCCGGGACGAGGCGTCTATACCCATTCCCATGCGCTCGATCTGCCGGGCGCCAATCTTGGATTGCGCACCAACAGCCTCAAGACGGTACCGAAGCTATTGCCGAATCTCTTGGTCGGCTCCGTGTTCGCGCTTTCGCTGGCCTTGCTCGGCAGCCTGATTGCGCTCTGGCGCGACATCAACCGACGACTGGCGGTCGAAAGCGCGCTCCGTCAGCAAGTCTCGTTTCGCACTGCCATGGAAAATTCCCTGGTGACGGGCATGCGCGCCCGGGACCTCGAAGGCCGCGTCACCTATGTCAATCCAGCGTTCTGCGAGATGGTCGGCGCTGCAGCCGACGACCTGGTCGGACGCGCGCCGCCGATGTCGTACTGGGCGCCCGAGGCGATGGATGAATATCAGAAGCGGTTTTCCGAAGTGCTCGCCGGAACCGTCACGCGGCAGGGTTTCGAGACCATTTTCCAGCGGGCCGGCGGCGAACGGTTTCCGGTGTTGATCTTTGAATCGCCACTGCTGGACGCGGCCGGACGGCAGACCGGATGGATGGGATCGATCTTCGACATCAGCGAGCGCAAGCGGATCGAAACCCTGAACCGGCAACAACAGGACAAGCTCGAATCGAGCGCGCGGCTGGCGAGCATGGGCGAAATCGCCTCGACGCTGGCGCATGAACTGAATCAGCCTCTGGCCGCAATTTCAAGTTACACCACCGGCGCCTACAACATGGTCTCGGCCAGCCTGCGCGGCGGCGCCGACGGCCGACTCCGCCCGCTCGACCTGGCAAGCCTGCAATTGGCGCTGGAGCGGGCCAGCACCCAGGCACAGCGCGCCGGACAGATCATTCGCAGCGTGCATACCTTCGTCAAGCAACGCGATGCGCGGCGCGAACCGGTCGCCGTGCGCGCCTTGATCGATGGCATCCTGCCGCTGATCGAATTACAGGCGGCAAAGGTGTTCGTCGCGGTGCGGCTACGAATCGCGCCGGGGTTGCCGCCGGTGCTGGCCGACCGGGTCCTGATCGAGCAGGTGTTGCTGAACCTGACCCGCAATGCGATCGAAGCCATGGAAAACGTGCGGCCTGAAGCACGTATCCTGCAGATCGAAGCGACCTCGGTCGAGATCGAGGCACCAGATGTACAGGGTGTACAGAGCATGCACGATGCGACCGATACCCGCTCGGTGCGGCTCGCCATTCTCGACCGTGGCCACGGCATCGCGCCGGAAGTCGGCGAACGCCTGTTTTCGCCATTCTTTTCCACCAAGGCAGAAGGCATGGGCATGGGACTCAACATTTGCCGCACTGCCGTCGAGTTCCATGGCGGTCGATTGACCCACGCCGCGAACCCGGACGGCGGCACCGTCTTTTCCTTTGCCTTGCCAGTGGCAGGCGTACTCCATGTCAAACCCGATCATGCCGGTAGCGCCGCTTGATATCGGCCGATCGCCAGCGCACTGAAACCTGCACGAGCAACGGTACCGGCAGACGCTGCTCATTTCACCGGAAAGACTGACCGATGCTGCATATCATCGACGATGAAGACGTCATCCGCGACGCGCTGACCTGGCTTGCACAATCACGCGAGATTGCCTGCCGCGCCTATGCCGATGGCGCCAGCTTTTTGCGCTCACTGGGAACGGCAACGGCGTTTTCGCCGGAAGGCGACTGCATCCTGCTCGACGTGCGCATGCCCGACATCAGCGGCGCGGCGCTGTACGACGAACTGGCGAGCCGCGGTCTGACGGCCCGCATGCCGGTGATTTTCCTGACCGGCCATGGCGATGTTCCGATGGCAGTTGACAGTCTCAAACGCGGCGCCTTCGACTTCTTCGAAAAACCGTTCAACGACAACACCCTGATGGACCGGGTGTTGGAAGCACTGGCGGCGTCGCGCCTGGCCAGCTCCTCGGCGGCGGTGCATCAGCGCCTGGCCGGCCTGTCGGCACGGGAAAAGGAAGTGCTGGATCTCATTCTGGAAGGCAACATGAACAAGGTGATAGCCGACAAGCTCGGCATCAGCATGCGCACCGTTGAAGTCCATCGGGCGCATATTTTCGACAAGATGAGTGTCAAGACGGCGGTGGAGCTGGCGCGCCTGTTAAAATGATGATTGAAAGTTAAGATCTGTGGCATTGCAACATCAGAAAGAACGTCCGCTCTTGCTATTCTTTCGTTAGGGAAATACGCTCTGGCGGTTGCATGCATTCTTTGCATGTGTATGTTGAAACAGGCCGGTCCTGCAAGACATGCCCAGCGCGGTTGAAGCCAACGATCTTCCGCTAAATGACTCCCTGATTCCTTATGGAAAAACCCCTGACTGGCACGATCCTCCCGGACAGCAGCAAGCTGGCAGAGGAATTACTGCGGCCGCTGTTCATGGTAGTTGCCATTTCCTTGATTGCTGTCGTCGTCGGTTCGCTCGACATTGCCGGTTCACGGCACATGCCCGTCACGCCGACATTTGCGATGAATCATGTGCGCTGCTTGACGCCTGTCATGCCAGAAATGCAAGTGATGCCAGCAACATCGGATGGCTTCATCCTGATCAACACGCGGACCCAGTACCTCAAGGACGCCTGCCAGCTGTGATGCAGATCGGTCGCGGTCAGCCGCGGCGACGCATTGCCCATCCGACACCCAACAACCCCAATCCCAACAAGGCGATGGTACCCGGCTCCGGGACGACATGCCCGACGTGCGGCACTGCATCGATTGCGGTAACGACGTTACCTGTCTTGCCGGACGATGCGTTGCCCACGTCGGCTGAAAACAGGTAGCCGATCGGGTGTGGATTATTCCGCGTCGCGGCCGGTGCATTGCTGACGAAATTGTCCAGGGTAATCCCGGCTGCGCTGACCGAAAACGTCATCGGCCCGGCGATCTTTGCAGACAGGCCGCCCTTGATCGTCGATTTGAAGTCGACCGCATTGGTGAAGTTGCCCCATGGCGTCTGGTTGAATGGACCATTGATCGCGACATCGAACACATTGGACAATGATGTCATGGCCACATTCGCCCCGGTAAAACCGGTGCCAAGATTGAAGACGAATGCCTGATGCGGACCGTTGTCGCTGCCGGTATTGGCAAACAAATAGCCAGCCTTGAGGACTACCGCCACATCCACTTTATTCAACGCTTGCGTCAAGGTGACCGTGCCATAACTGCCGACACCGTTGATGTCGCCGAGCATGGCGCCCGGAGCTGCCTGCACGAGGTCGTAGGTGTATGTCTTGCCGATGTCGATTGGCCCTGCCATTGCCGGCCGGACGCCGAAGAAAGCCGAGGCAAAAAATGCCAGTATCGTGATGCCGCGTTTGAAAAACATGTCTGCTCCTGACAGAAACTGCCGTTGATGCTGCCTGTGCAGGTCACCTTGCCCAGCTATTTCTCAAAAGCAAATTTTATACCAGAAATATAATTTCGCAAAGAAACAAACACTTAGTAAAATTTTGCCTGTAACGTCCCGGCGGATGTAAGTTTTTTCGACGTTGTTTTTTCTTTAACATTGGCGCTTTCAGCAAGTCATCGACCGAATTCGTCGATAATGCTGCGGTCCCGATTCCACTGGTCCCGATGTCGATTCTGTCGCTGCTGCTGCCCGATTTTCTGTTGATTCTTCTGGGCGTCGTGCTGTTTCGCCGTGTTGATCTTGGCGCTGGCTTCTGGCCAGGGCTGGAGAAGCTGGTCTATTTCGTCTTGTTCCCGGCATTGCTGTTTTATGCCACTTCCCGCACGCCATTTGATTTCAGCCACAGCGGCAGGCTGCTTGCGACCGCGCTGATTGCCACCGGCGCCGGCATCCTGCTCGGTTGGCTGGGCAAGCCGCTTTTTGCGGTCGAACCGATGCGCTTCGAGTCCGCCGTCCAGACAGCTTTCCGCTTCAACTCCTATATTGCCCTGGCGATTGCATCGCGCATCGGCGGCGAAGCCGGCACGGCACTGGTTGCCCTGGT
>JAYTLK010000100.1:0-2342 GCA_043729515.1 Herminiimonas sp. | reverse complement strand
GGAGTCCCCGACATCGGTCACGACACACGGGACGCCGCAGCAGAGTGATTCGCCGATCGAGTTACTGAATGCTTCGCTGACCGAAGCTGACACCTGCAGATCGAGTGCGGCATGCACCCGTTCGACATCCATCCGTTCGCCCAGAAGGTGGAAGCGTTCGCGATGTCCAGTCTCGTGAATCCACTGGGTCAGCGTGGCGTTCTCCCAAGTGATATTCGTCCCGCAGAGGACGAACTGCACGTTCGGGTATTGGGACGCGACCTCACCCATGGCGCGAATGAAGACAGAATGGCCCTTGAGTTCGGAGAACCGGGCCACGATCCCGATCAGCAATGTGTCGGCAGGCACATGGAGTGACTGTCGCAGTTCGGTACGAGCCAGAATTGAGGGCTGAAACCGATCGAGGTCAAAGCCGTTGGGGACAACTTGCATCTTGCCATCGTCATATCCGTGGTCCGCATGGACCTTCCGGCCACTCACCGTGTTGACGAGGATGCGGGCTGGCGAATGCCGAGAAATCCAGGCACACGCCTTGGCGGTCCAGATCGTCGAGCGGCTGTCGTGCTGGGGATCGAGAGTGGCATGCCGCAGGTTCCAGACCACCGGGGGCCGCCCGACCCACGGGCGAGCCAGCGACGACATCAAGTCGGCATGATAGAGCCAACTCTGAATCAGGTCGGGCCGAAACGCACGCAATGTACCCACCAGTCCCCACAAGGCACTGGGATTCGGAATTCCGGGACGCATGCCCAGAGCAGTTACTGGGACACCCAGCGAGCGAATCTGCTCCCCGATCGGGCCGTTCTGAATCAATCCCACGACGCACGACTCTCTGTCCGGATGCGACTGCTGCGCCGCGAGTACCTTACGCAACATGACCGGTGTGCCACTGGCACCGAGCCCCGTGATAACATGTGCAATTCGCATTCGTGAGACGTCCCCTCCGGCACCAGCCGGGATATCGCTGTCGGATCATGAATTCGCTGCGGTCCCTCTCGGTCCCTCTCGGTCCCAGTCCCGGTGCTTCAGGATGGGCATCCGGTGGGAAATCGAGGGAGCCCGCACTCACGAATGCTCCTGACTGACCAGCCGCACGCACGCAGGATACGACATCGATTCAAATCCCCAAACAGCATTTTGACACACTCTCGGGAGTGGAGCCTACGAAACCATTTGTCAGGCAGAAACTGCCAACTTTCAGCCCTTCCCCGATCTGACGATGTGGACCCTCCGATCGGTCGCACGGGCGAATGGATGTACTGGTGATGGGGGAAGAGGCGTCTGGAAGTTCCGCTCATCGTCTCTGGCTCTGACAACCATTTTCCAGGTACATTGTCGCAGCCTCTGAGGATGTACGGATCCCACACAACACGGGCTAATCGGGAGCGTTTCGGCAGTCGCAAGTTCGCGTGGGACTTGAGGCGGAACCGGCATGATGTCTGTGGCGATCCGACGCAAGAACGCATGTCACAACCGCATCGAGACCTTGTTGCAAAACCGCTCATCACGCCACGAACGAGACTTTCGTACCGTTCTGATCAGGACACAGACAAGCACGACTGTCTCGACACGGAGAACCGGAGTTTTTCAATGAAGTTGGCATATATCACCACCATCTCTACCACGCAACATGCGTTTCTGAACGGACAGAACCGGTATATGCGAGATCAGGGGTTCGAGCTGCATGCAATGGCGACCCCGGACGAGAAGTGGAATCCATTGATCGAGCGGGATGAGGTGATTCCACATCCGGTGTCGATCTCTCGCGAGATCACTCCGTTTCGAGATCTGGTGACACTGTGGAAGCTCTACTGGATGCTGCGTCAGGTTCGCCCCGATTTGCTCCATGTCAGCACTCCCAAGGCGGCACTGCTCGGTTCGATCGCCGGTTGGCTGGCACGGGTGCCAGCACGGGTCTTCCTGGTACGAGGGTCAATCACGGAGAATGCCCAGGGAGGACGGCGGGCCTTGTTTCGGACGTTGGAATGGCTCACGAGTCGACTGTGTCACCGGACAATTGCAGTGTCTCACTCTCTGAAACAATTCATGGAAGCAGAACGGATTTCGCCACCGGGTCAGTGCATCGTCGTCGGACTGGGGATGTCCAATGGCATCGATGTGAAGCGGTTTGACCCGCAAGCCGTTGTGCCCATCGACATCCACCGGCTGTTACCCCCATCGATTTCCATCGAGCATCCGATCGTGATCGGGTACGTGGGACGACTCGCGTTTGACAAAGGGATTACTGAAATCGCCACCGCCTGGCGGACTCTCCGTGATGAGTTCCCCAATGCCGTGCTCATGCTCTGTGGCCCCTGGGAGGAGGAGAATCCCGTCTCAGC
>JAYTLK010000099.1:0-9812 GCA_043729515.1 Herminiimonas sp. | reverse complement strand
GGCGCTGGCCGCCGAAGGGGCGCAGGTCGGCATTCTCGACGCCGACATCTATGGTCCGTCGCAGCCGATGATGCTGGGAATTTCCGGCCGGCCCGAGACGCATGACGGCAAGACCATGGAGCCGATGGAGAACCATGGCCTGCAGGTGTCGTCGATCGGTTTCATGATCGACCCGGACGAGCCGATGGTCTGGCGCGGCCCGATCGTCACGCAAGCGCTGCAGCAGTTGCTGGACCAGACCAATTGGCGCGATCTGGATTACCTGATCGTCGACATGCCGCCGGGTACGGGCGACATTCAGCTGACGCTGTCGCAGAAGGTGCCGGTCACGGGCGCCGTGATCGTCACCACGCCGCAGGACATCGCGCTGCTGGACGCGCGCAAGGGCCTGAAGATGTTCGAGAAGGTCGGTATTCCGATCCTTGGCATCGTCGAGAACATGAGCACCCACGTCTGCTCCAATTGCGGCCACGCCGAAGCGATCTTCGGCACCGGTGGCGGAGAAAGGATGTGCGCGGAATATGGTGTCGATTTTCTTGGCGGCCTGCCGCTGACGATGTCGATTCGCGAGCATTCCGACGCCGGCCGGCCGACCGTGGTCGCCGATCCCGATGGACCGGTGGCGCAGATCTACAAGGAGATCGCGCGCAAGATCGCCGTCAAGGTCGCGGAAAAAGCCAAGGACATGTCGAGCAAGTTTCCGACCATCGTCATCAAGAACGACTGAGCATTTCCGCTGTTCCCTCGATTGAAAAAAAGGATTCCATGAAACCGACATCGTCGCTGACCCTGGCTGCAAGCCTGCTTCTTTCCCTCCTGCTGGCCAGTGGCTGCAGCACGCAGCCGGTGTCTGCCGGGGCCGCGAGCGCATCGGCCTCGTCTGGGCCATCGGTTGCATTCGTCGAGCCGCGCGATGGCGCCACCGTGACCAGCCCGTTCACCGTCAAGTTCGGCGTCACTGGCATGCAGGTGCAGCCGGCCGGCACCTTCGCGCCGGACACCGGTCATCATCATCTGCTGGTCAATGCCGAGGATATCCCTTCGATGGGCACCATTCCGGCTGATGCGACGCATCTGCATTTCGGCAAGGCGCAGACGGAAACCGTCCTGACCCTGCCGCCGGGGAAATACAAGCTGACGATGCAGTTCGGGAACGGCTACCACCAGGCCTACGGCCCGGCGATGAACAAGTCGATCAACGTTACCGTTCAGTAATCGCTGCCCGGTTCCATCGCCATGCGCCCGCAGTTGTCGAATGCCGTCATCGGCCTGACCCGCAAGGTCGAGGTGCTCGATGAGCGCGGCAGGTCGTCCGAGATCGCGATTCCGGCCGAGCGGCCGTTGACGGTCTATCTCGACAAGCGCGAACTGGTCACGCTGATGACGCTCGGCGGTGCGCCGGAGGCGCTGACGCTCGGCTACCTGCGCAACCAGCGCCTGGTGCGCAGTCTGGACGACATCGCATCGGTGCAGGTCGACTGGGACGTCGATTCGGTGGCGGTGACGACCCGCAGCGGCGTGGCCGACATCGAGGCACGCACTGCGCGCCGGGTCGTGACGACAGGCTGTGGACAGGGCTCGATGTTCGGCGGCCTGATGGACGAGGTCGACGCCATCCGCCTGGACCCGACGGCACGCCTGCGCCAGTCCGTGCTCTACCGGATCGTCGACACCATCCGCACCCAGCCCTCGGTCTACAAACAGGCCGGATCGGTGCATGGCTGCGCCTTGTTCGATGCGGCAGGCACGCTGCTGTACTTCATCGAGGATGTCGGCCGCCACAATGCGGTTGATGCGATCGCCGGGCGCATGTGGCTGGACGACATGCGTGGCGACGACAAGATCTTTTATACCACCGGCCGGCTGACCTCGGAAATGGTGATCAAGGGCGGGCAGATGGGCATTCCGTTCCTGCTCTCGCGCTCCGGCACCACGCAGATGGGCCACCTGGTGGCGGAAAAACTGCACATGAGCTTGCTGGCGCGCTGCACCGGCAAGCATTTCCTGCTGCTGAGCGCCAAGGACCGCTTGATCTTCGAGCCGGAGCTGGTCAACCTCGCCGTCCGCTCCGCCTGAGCACGCATGCGGCTGCTTGATGCCTTGCGGGACGCCTGCGCACTGCTCTTGAGCGGCGACCGCAATCTCTGGACCATCATCTGGATTTCGCTCAAGACCTCGCTGCTCGGCCTGCTGCTGGCAGGCCCGCCTGCCGTCGTGCTGGGCTATCTGATCGCCACCCATCGCTTCGCCGGACGCCGCATCCTGATCTGGCTCTCACAGGCTGCGCTGTCGCTGCCGACGGTGCTGATCGGTCTGCTGCTGTATCTGCTGCTGTCTCGACATGGGCCGGCCGGGGATCTGCACTGGTTGTTTTCGCAATCGGGCGTGGTGGCGGGGCAGGTGCTGATCGCGTTGCCGGTATTGATCGCCTTCACGCTCAGTGCCGTGCAGGCCGCCGACCCCCGCCTGGCCGAGACAGCCGTCACCCTGGGCGCCTCGCGCTGGCGCGTCATGCGCACGGTCCTGCATGAAAGCCGTTTCGGCGTCATGGCCGCAATCATCAATGGCTTCGGCCGCGTGATTTCGGAAGTCGGTTGCGCCATGATGGTCGGCGGCAACATCGCCGGCGAGACGCGCACCATCACCACGGCCATTGCACTGGAAACCAGCAAGGGCGAATTCGCGCAGGGAATTGCGCTGGGCATGGTGCTGATCGCGCTGGCGCTGCTGATCACTGCAGCGCTGGCGCTGGTGCAGGGCGATGTCGGCAATCGCACCAGCGCGGCATGAGCGCCTTGCTGCGAATCGATGGTCTGCACAAGCGTTTCGGCGAGCGCGTACTGCTCGACATCGACCATCTCGCCATCGAGGCCGCCACGGCGTATGTCCTGACCGGCGCCAACGGCAGCGGCAAAAGCACGCTGCTGCGCATTCTCGGCGGCCTGACGCCGGCAACGGTGTCGCGCCTGACCTACGCCGGCGTCGTTCATCCGCTGGCGCCGTATCCGCCGGCCATGCGGGCGTCGGTCGTCTATGTGCATCAGCATCCGGTGATGTTCGCCGGCAGTGTCGCGGCAAACCTGGCCTATGGCTTGAAAGCGCGTGGGGCGTCGACGGCGACGATCGCGCGCGAGGTCGAGGAAGCGTTGCGCTGGGCCGACATCATGCACCTGCGCGACAGCCCGACCGCGACGCTCTCGGGTGGCGAAAAGCAGCGCATCTCGCTGGCTCGTGCGCGCATCCTGAAGCCGCAACTGCTGCTGCTCGACGAGCCGACCGCGAACCTGGATGGCGCCGCGCGCGAGCAGGTCATTGCCCTGATCCCGACGCTGGTGCAGGAGGGTTGCAGCATGATCATGGCCTGTCACGACCGCGACCTGATCGGCACGCCGGGTGTGCACCGACTCAAGCTGCGCGACGCGCAGATCGCGGAGCGCGAGCGGAATTGAGCTGCGCTCCGGGTCGTTTCGGCTTGATGGCGCGTGCTAAGATTGCAGAGGCGCAGCGGTCACCGGGCGAGTCGGGAAAACGTCTTCCGACTGTCATTGCGTTACTTCCCATACCGGTTGGCGAGCCAGGGACCGCGGCGCGTCGTCATCCCCATCTGCCCATAGCTCAGTTGGATAGAGCATCAGCCTTCTAAGCTGAGGGTCACAGGTTCGATTCCTGTTGGGCAGACTAATTTCCAGACTTATCATCGACAAGTCACGCATGACTGCATGGAGCGCGAGACAACCCAATGAGCCTACCCATCTTCCACATGATCGACGGCGCGCCGGACCCGGTGGCGCCATTCAGTCACGCGGTCGAAGCCGATGGCTGGGTGCATCTGACTGGGCAAATGCCGTTCACCGATGTCGCCAACGACTCCGCTTATCCGGAATCGATCGAGGAGCAAACCCGCGCCGTGATGCGCAATCTGAGCCGGGTGCTGGAAGGTGTGGGACTGACGCTGGAAAACGTGGTGTCGGTGCGGATCTTCCTGACCCATTTCAAGGAAGACTACGAGCGCATGAACGCGGTGTACGCGACTTATTTCGCACCTTCGCGGCGTCCTGCACGGACCTGCATCGGCGTGACCGGCCTGGCGCGGGATGCGCGGGTTGAAATCGACATGATCGCGCGCAGGCCGTAATGGGGGCCGCCAGGTAGCGGTCCGATGCGGGCGACACCTGGCGCGGAAGCGGCGCCGACAGGCGGCCGGGCGCCCCGGTGCCGCTTGCTGCCGGCAATCACCATGACAAGAAATCTGATTCACCGAGGAGCCGTCGATGTCCGTCATCACCAACATAGAAGACCTGCGGGTCCTGGCCAAACGGCGCGTGCCGCGCATGTTCTACGATTACGCCGATTCCGGTTCCTGGACCGAATCGACCTATCGCGCCAACAGCAGCGACTTCAGCGGCATGAAATTTCGCCAGCGGGTGGCGGTGAACATGGAAAACCGTAGCCTGCGCACGGTCATGGCAGGGCAATCAACCGCCATGCCGGTGGCGATCGCGCCGACCGGCCTGACCGGCATGCAGCATGCGGACGGCGAGATCCTGGCCGCGCGCGCCGCAGAAAAATTCGGCGTGCCGTTCACGCTTTCGACGATGAGCATCTGCTCGATCGAAGACATCGCTGAAAACACGTCGGCGCCGTTCTGGTTCCAGCTGTATGTGATGAAGGACCGGGAGTTCATCAATCGCCTGATCGACCGCGCGAAAGCGGCCCGTTGTTCGGCGCTGGTGCTGACATTGGATCTGCAGATCCTCGGCCAGCGGCACAAGGATCTGAAGAACGGCTTGTCGGCGCCCCCGAAGCTGACCCTGGCCAACATCGCCAACATGGCCACCAAGCCGCGCTGGTGCCTCGGCATGCTGGGCACCAGGCGTCGCTCCTTCGGCAACATCGTCGGCCATGCCAGCGATGTGTCGGACATGTCGTCCTTGTCGGCCTGGACGGCGCAGCAATTCGATCCGGCCTTGTCCTGGAACGACGTGGCCTGGATCAAGGAGCGCTGGGGTGGCAAGCTGATCATCAAGGGCGTCATGGATCCGGAAGATGCGCGGCTGGCCGTAAAAAGCGGCGCCGACGCGTTGATCGTGTCGAACCATGGCGGGCGCCAGCTCGACGGTGCGCTCTCGAGCATTGCCGCGCTGCCGGCAATCGTCGACGCCGTTGGCGGCCAGATCGAGATCCATCTCGACAGCGGCATCCGCTCGGGCCAGGACGTGATCAAGGCGCTGGCGCTGGGCGCGCACGGGGTCTACATCGGCCGCGCATTCCTCTACGGCCTGGGGGCGATGGGTGAAGCGGGCGTGACCAAGTGCCTGGAGATCATCCGCAACGAGCTCGACCTGACGATGGCTTTCTGTGGCTTGAAAGACATCAGGCATGTCAGCAAGGAGATTCTGATCCCCGGGACGTATTGATCGGTTGCGCCCGGAGCGAGATCGAGAGAGCCGCCTGAGCGGTGACATCGCGTGCGGCGGGCTCAGCGATGCTTGACCGCCCTGGTCTTGCGACTGATCCTGATCGGCTTGCTCGCCGGCAGAGCATTCTTCAAGCGCGTGCTGCGTGGACAATCGGTATCGCTGTAGACGGTCTTGCCGTCGATCTTGCAACGCACGAGTGTGATGGCCTGGGCCTGGGCCGGAATGATTGCCAGGCATGCGGTCATGGCCAGCAGGATGGCGGGCGTGCGTGACAGTCGGCCGAGCAAGGCAAGGCGATGCGGTGTTCGAACGGTATGCATGGCGGGCATGGGCGCTCCAGGGTGAAGGCCCTGCAGCTTGCCAGTCGCCCTGCATTGCGAATTGCGTCGCCACAATGCTTGTTTTGCGCGGCGGGATTGTTGAGTGCGCGCCGGCCCGTGTGCCAAGCATGCTTCCTGGCGCTAGGGACTTTCGCATGGCGGTGCCCGGTCAGGCAACACCTTCCCCGGATTCATCAGATTGTCCGGATCGAGCGCCTGCTTGATGCTGCGCATGAGTGCCAGTTCGACCGGCGACTTGTAGCGCGGCAGTTCATCGCGTTTCAGGGCGCCGATGCCATGTTCGGCCGAGATCGAACCGCCGAACCCATGCACGCTGTCGTGCACGATCCGGTTGATCTCCGGCTGGGAGGCCAGGAATGCCACATCGCTGTTGCCGATCGGCGGCGATACGTTGTAGTGCAGGTTGCCGTCGCCGAGATGGCCGAAGGTCACCATCCTGCAGTCGGGGAATGCGGCTTGCAGCAAGTCGTCGGTATGCGCGATGAACTCGCCGATGGCCGAGATCGGCAGTGCGACGTCATGCTTGATGTTCTTGCCTTCGGCTGCCTGCGCCAGGGGGATATGTTCGCGCAGGGCCCACAGCGCCCGTGACTGGGCAATCGAACTCGCCACCACGGCGTCGGAGATCAGCTGATCCGCAAGTGCGGCCTGCATCAACTCCTCCAGCAACCGGTTCGCATGCGCCGCCGATTCACTGTCCGATATCTGCAGCAGGACATAGTGTGGCGCAGGCGGAAGTGGTTGCGGCAGCTGCGGAAAATGCGTCGCCACCAGTTGCAGGCAAAACGCCGACATCAATTCGAAGCCGGTCAATGCGGCGCCACAGCGGGCCTGGGCCAGCGTCAGCAATTGCAATGCATGGCGCGGCGTGTCGAGCGCAACCAGCGCCGTCAGCTCGGCGGCAGGCGTGGCGAACAGTCTCATCACGGCTGCGGTGATGATGCCAAGCGTGCCCTCGGCGCCGATGTAGAGATCGCGCAGGGCATAGCCGGTGTTGTCCTTGCGCAGGCCACGCAAGCCATGCCAGATTTCCCCTTGCGGCGTGACCACTTCAAGGCCGAGACACAGGTCCCGGGTATTCCCATAACGCAGTACGGCAGTGCCGCCGGCATTCGTCGACAGGTTGCCGCCGATGGTGCAACTGCCTTCGGCGGCGAGGGAAAGCGGGAACAGGCGCTGCGCTTCGGCAGCTGCCATCTGCAAGTGCTGCAGGATGACACCTGCTTCGACGGTTGCCGTGTTGTTGACCGGATCGATCTGGCGGATGCGGTTCAGCCGGATCAACGACAGCACGACCGCTGCGCCGCTGGCATCCGGCACGCTGCCCAGCACCAGGCCGGTGTTGCCGCCCTGCGGCACGATCGGCACGCCATGCGCGGCGCACAGACGCACCAGCGATGCGACTTCCGCGGTGTTGCCAGGACGCAGCACCGCGCGGGCAGCGCCAGTGAACCGGCCACGCCAGTCGGTCAGGTAAGCGGCCATGTCGGATGGCGTGTCGATGACATGGGTAGCACCAATGCAGGCGCGACAGGCGTCGAGAAATTCGGCGTGAACTGCCGGCATGAATTATCGGAACACTTATTGCGGCGCCTTGTGCGACGCCTTGCTGATCGCCTGCTGCGCCAGACGCTTGGCTGCTTTCTTGTAGGGATACAGATAGAGCACGACGCAGGCGAAGAACACCAGCACCAGCGCCACTTCGACCCCGCCCAAAATTGCCGACAGTCCCTTGTCGCTGGTGGCGCGCACCAGGCCCTCGGCGAAATACAGCAGGATCAGCATCGACGACCACTGCATCGTGTAGACATCCCGTTTCAGGATGCCGCGCAACGGCACCAGCAGCGGCAACACTTTCAGCACCATCCAGGAGCCACCCGGCCGCAACGGCGCCAACACCAGTTCCCACGCGATGCACAGAGCGATCAGCAGCACCAGGCTGCCGACGGAACCGTAGTAACAGGCGCGCTGGGTCGCATTCTGTTTCATCATCGCGGCCGCTGCAGCAGCAGGGCGGTCTGCGCCAGGCGGCGTCCCTGGGCAATCGCCAGCAGCCGGGTTTCATCGGAAAACGCTTCGTTGCCGCTGACGCCAGACCAGTGGCTGGCGCCATAGGGCGTGCCACCCGAGCGGCTGCTCATGAGTTCAGGTTGGGTATAGGGCAGGCCCATGATCAGCATGCCATGATGCAGCAGCGGCAGCATCATCGACAACAGCGTCGTTTCCTGGCCGCCATGCAGGCTGCCGGTGGACGTGAAGACGCAGGCCGGCTTGCCTGCCAGGCTGCCGCCCAGCCACTGCGGCGTGGTGCCATCCAAAAAATATTTCAGCGGAGCGGCCATGTTGCCGAAGCGGGTAGGCGAGCCGAGTGCCAGGCCACCACATTCTTCCAGATCCTGCAGTTCGACATACGGCGCGCCGGATTCCGGCACCGCCGGCGCGGTCGCCTCGGCCACGCTGGAGACTGCGGGCACCGTGCGCAGCCGTGCTTCGCAGCCGGCCACGCCGTCAATGCCCTGGCCGATCAGCTCTGCCAGCCTGCGGGTGGCACCATGGCGGGAATAGTACAAAACGAGAATTGCGAGCGGAGTTTGCGTCATGCTTTTATTATAGGGCGCTTTCCGGCTGCGCCTGCAGCGGTTCCACCGCCATCCATATCGAAATGACAGCCAAAGACATGCCATTGCCGACATCGGCTGCAAGCGCGCCGTCGCAACTGCGCGACTTGTTGCGTTTTGCCGCGCGCCGACTCGATGAAGAGCGCCTGCCGCAGGTGGCCGGCAGCCTGACCTTCACCACGGTTCTAGGGATGGTGCCGCTGATCACCATTGCCCTTGCGCTGTTCACCGCCTTCCCGTTGTTCAATACTTTTCGGGCATCACTCGAAACCTATTTCAGCGATCATCTGATGCCGAAGATAATCGCCAATACGGTGCTCGATTATCTGAACCAGTTCGCCTCGAAATCGATGCGCCTGTCGGCGGTCGGCGCCATAGCACTGGTTTTCACTGCAGTGGCGATGATGTCGACCATCGACCGCGTCTTCAACCGCATCTGGCGCATTACCGTGCCGCGTCCGCTGCTGCAGCGCGTGTTGATGTACTGGGCGCTGGTGACGCTGGGCCCGCTGCTGATCGGCATCTCGCTGTCAATCACCTCGTATCTGTTTTCCGCGACGGGCGGTGCAGTGCTGCAGGTGCGTTTTCTCGGCGAAATTTTCTATACGGTCCTGTCGCTGCTGCTGACGACCGGCGCATTCACGCTTCTTTATGCAACCGTTCCGAACCGCCCGGTCGACTGGAAGGATGCGATCGCCGGCGGACTGCTCGCTGGCATTGCCTTCGAGATAGCCAAACGGGTGTTCGCGTTGTATGTCACGAAATTCCCGACTTACACGATGGTGTACGGGTCGGTCGCGGCGATCCCGATTTTCCTGTTGTGGATCTACATGTTCTGGATGATCACGCTGGTCGGCGCGCTGCTCGCGGCTGCCATGCCGATCGTGAAATACGAACGCTGGTGGCATGTGCCCACGCCCGGCAGCGCCTTCGTCGATGCGGTCGCGATCCTGAAGGTACTGTACGACGCCCGTACTGCCGGCGCCACGGCTGCGGTCGACGCCCGGCGCATCCGCAACCGCACCCGCCTGGGTTTCGATGAATCGGAAAGCCTGCTGGCGCAAATGCTGGCCGCTGGATGGGTCGCCCGCATCAAGACCGAAACACCGCGCGGGCGCTTTCGCCTGCGTCAGCGTGGCAGCCAAGGCACCGACCGCTGGACCTTGCTGGCCAATCCGCAGCAATTGAAACTGGCCGATGTCTACCGGTTGTTCGTCTTCGACGCCGACGACGATGCTGCCCCGGTGATCCAGCAAGTGGAGCAGGCAGTCGAACAGGGACTGACCCAAAGCCTGGCGGTACATTTCGGCAGCGGCCGGCTCAGCGGTTGACGGTGGCCACCAGCACGCCGGCCAGCAGCACGAGCGACCCGGCAACGCGATCGGTGATGCGCGCATAGCGCGGCTGGGTGGCCCACTGACTGGCGCCGCTGG
>JAYTLK010000098.1:0-36810 GCA_043729515.1 Herminiimonas sp. | reverse complement strand
CAATTCGAGCGGGTCGCGGGTTTCGCGATCCATCTTGTTCATGAAGGTGATGATCGGCGTGTTGCGCATGCGGCAGACATTCAACAGCTTGATGGTCTGCGCCTCGACGCCCTTGGCCGCATCGATCACCATCAAGGCCGAGTCCACCGCGGTCAGCACCCGGTAGGTGTCCTCCGAAAAATCCTGGTGCCCTGGCGTGTCGAGCAGGTTCACCACATGATTGCGGTATTCGAACTGCATCACCGAGCTGGCCACGGAAATGCCGCGCTGCTTTTCGATCTCCATCCAGTCCGAGGTCGCGTGACGGCCGCTCTTGCGTGCCTTGACGGTACCGGCCAGCTGGATCGCCCCGGAAAACAGCAGCAATTTTTCGGTCAGGGTGGTCTTGCCGGCATCGGGGTGGGAAATGATGCCGAAGGTCCGGCGGCGTGCGACTTCCCGGGTAATCAGCTCGGCCGGCACGTCGCGCACCGGCCCGGCGACTTCGTCGTCGGTCCCTGCCGCTGCAGGCGCGCCCCCCACCGCAATGGCCAGCGCATCCTCAACCACCGGGGACGGATCCATGACAGGCTCCGCTGCGGGCGCCGTGGAAAAATCTCCTGATGCGGGAAGTTCGGTGTGGCTTGCCATGGTCGATGCTCTTGCAAAAAGACGCAAAGTCTACCGGCTAGCGGCTCCGAAGTCTAATTGCATGCCGTGACGCAGCAAGAGGAAGCCGATCTCATTGCTTGCGCACCCGTGGTCCCGGCTGGGCGTCAGGGACAACCGGATTCGTACTGGCGGCCCCGGCCGGCATCTCCTGGTAGACCTGCCCCGGTACTGCGCGCGCATTCATCGTCGCCGCACGGATCTGCGCCAGCGGCAGCTTCGGCGTGCGGTCTTCGCACAGCAAGCCGTTTGCTTCCTGGAAAGTATCTGCGAATTGGGTGTAGCAAAAACCGCTGAACATTGCCGTATCGTTGATCACCTGCAGCAGCCGCTGGTAGCGGGCGTGAAACTGCTCGTCGGTGGTGACGCTCGAATAACCCCAGCTCTTCTTGGTACGATCAGGCGACTTGTCGAAGGCAATGCCGCCGAATTCCGTCAGCACGATCGGCTGGCCGCGGTGCGGATAGCCGTCCAGGGTCAGGATGCGGCCGCCGGGACGCCGCCGGTCGAACAGTTCCTGCGTCTGCGCCGCGCCATAGCGCGCCTGCAGATGATCCGGATCGTCATCGTAATCATGGATGCCGAGCAGGTCGGTGGCCGACGCCTCCCAGCCGTCGTTGCCGATCACCGGCCGGGTCGAGTCGAGCGTGCGGGTCAGGTGATACAAGGCCTCGACAGCATTGCGATGAGCCTGCATCGAGGTCAGGTTCGGCACGCCCCAGGATTCATTGAACGGCACCCAGACGATGATGCAAGGATGACTGTAGTCGCGATCGATCGCCTCGCCCCACTCCCGTACCATTCGCCGAATCGCCAGAGGGCTGAAACGATAGGCCGATGGCATTTCTTCCCACACCAGCAGACCAAGCTTGTCGCACCAGTACAGATAGCGCGGGTCTTCGATCTTCTGATGCTTGCGCACGCCATTGAAACCCATCGCCTTGGCCAGTTCGACATCGCGCCGCAGCGCAGCGTCCGAGGGCGCGGTCAGCAGGGTGTCGGGCCAATAACCCTGGTCCAGCACCATGCGCAGCGGATAAGGCCGTCCATTCAACATGAAGCGGTCGCGGTTGACATTGGCCGAGCGCAGCGCCGTGTAGGACCGTACCCGGTCGAGCACGACTTCACCCTGCCGCAGCACCAGTTCCACATCGAGCAGGGTCGGGCGCTCCGGGCTCCACAGCAATTCATTGCGGGAGTCGTCGATACCCGGATCGGACAGGCTGATCCTGCGGTTCGCTTCGCCACCGATGACCTTGTACCGGTCGTCGGCAAGGGTTTTGGTTCCATGAAATATCTTCACTTCGACCGTCATGCCATCCTGCAGGTCGCCTGAAACAAACGTCTCGCAGCCGACTTCAAAGCCATCGAAATGCGGTGTCCAGCGCAGCTTGCTGATGTAGGTATGGGCCACCTGCTCCAGCCAGACGCTTTGCCAGATGCCGGTGGTGCGCGGATACCAGATCGAGTGCGGCTCGAGCTGCCAGTCCTGCTTGCCACGCGGCTTGCCCAGGTCGAGCGGGTCGTCCTCGACCCAGACGGTAATGCGCTGCTGGCCATCGTTTTGCAGGACGCGGCTGATGTCGGCGCAAAACGGCGTGTGACCACCTTCATGCTCGGCGACCAAGTGTCCGTTCACCCACACTCGGGCTTGATAATCGACCGCGCCAAAATGCAGCAGGGTACGGCCGTTGCTTGGCAACAGACTGACATCGCGCTGGTACCAGCAGCAGCGGTGAAAGCCGCGGTCGCCGATGCCGCTGGCTTCGGATTCCGGTGGATAAGGCACCAGGATTTCGCGGTTCCAGTCGATGGGATCGCTCGGATGATCATAACGACGCGCATGATCGAAGGCAAAGCGCCAGCGGCCGTTGAGCGACATCCACTGTTCACGCACGAGCTGGGGCCGGGGATAGGCGAAAGCATTGACGGGATCGTCAGATGGCAGGATCGGGCCCGGCGTGATGAATGGCTCGACTGCGGCCGGCGGCCCACCGGGCATCTGCGCATGGTGCGGAGCATGGAGCACCTCATTTTGCGGCTGATCGAGCGCTGCCTCATCGGGCTCGCACTCGACGACGCGTTGATCAGGATCTTGCTCGGTAAGAAAATCGGAATTGTTCATGTAAAAAAGCGGCATTTGCATGTCGCGGCGCCCGCCCCATGCCAGGCGAATCGACCACGGGGCGAATTGGCCGCGTGAAGTGGGGATGATTTAATTGGAGTGAGGTCTCCCCGCCCTGTTCCCGCGGATCAAAAATAAGATTGTCGAAAAAGGCGCAGATGCAGGCCCGTTCAGATAAACACCATGCTCAAGCGAATTCCCGTTCCCTCACATACCGCTCGAGCGCCTCTTCCAGCGGTGGCAGGATCAGGCCGCGCTCGCTGGTCAGGCCGGTAACGGAATGACCGCCCTGGTCCAGCCGCACCAGCGCAGAGGCATCGACATGCGCGACGCGCGCTGCCTGCAGCGCCAGCGCATGCCAGGACACCAGGCCGCGATTGGCCAGATGCCAGACACCGGTGGCGCCGTCGATCAGCAGATCGAGCGCGGCGTGAACCAGGTCCGGCACGTAGGTCGGCGACACCATGACCTGGTCGTTCGCCTCGACAGGCAATCCGGCGCCCAGGTTGTGCAAGACCCCATGGACGAAGTTATAGCGATCCCAGGGGCCGAAGAAAGCGCTGGTGCGGATCACCAGCGAGTTCGGCCAGGCTTCCGCCACCAGTCGCTCTGCAGCGGCCTTGCTGCTGCCATAGATGCCGGTCGGACAGACCAGGTCGCTTTCGACGTAAGCGCGGCCGAGCGAGCCGTCAAACACCAGGTCGGAAGAAAACGTCACATAAGGAATGCCGCGGCGGGCGCAGGCGCGGGCCAGCAGTTCGGCGCCGGTGGCGTTTTCTCGGAAGCAGCGTTCGGCGTCCTGCTCGGCCTGATCGACCCGTACATAGCCGGCCGTGTTGACGACCGCCCATGGTCGGTGACGTTGCAATGCGGCATCGATCGACGCGGCGTCAGTGATGTCCATCTCGTTGCGTGCCAACAGATCAAAATCGAGTCCTCGGTCGCCGCAGATGCGGGCGAAAGCCCGGCCCAGGGTGCCGGTTGCACCCGTGATGGCAATGCGACGTGGGCCAGCAAGGCCGGCCAGCGCCGGTGTCTGGCGCGGATGGTAAAACCGCGCTTCGCGATGCCACCAGCCCTGGCGATCCAGTACCGGATGGTCGAAGCGGCCGGTGGTTGCCAGTGCCTTGGCGGCATCGGCCAGTGCAGTCGGGCGCGGCGGAACACAACGCGCATCGAACACGCCGCTTTCATAGAAGCCGTTTGGCTGGGTCAACAGGGTGTTCCAGTCGACACAGCCGAACAAGGACCAGATCGTCACTGCGCGCAGGTCGACCCCTTCTTCGCGCAAGGTGCCGGCCGCCTCCCAGACTTCCATCAGCCAGCGCAATTGCTCGTCGCGGCTGCAGCCGTGATGGGCTTCGGTCACCGCCAGCGGTATTCCATATCGATCCCAGGCCTCGCGCAGCCGTGCCAGCGGTCCGGTGCAGGGACGCGGGAAATCGATCCGAACGGCCTCGACGTCGGCATACAGGTCCTGCTGATTTGACGCGTGATGATGGCTGGGGTATTGATCCCGCCGGTGGTCAAGATAGCGTTCGCTGGTCAGGTAATGATTGATACCGATTACATCCGGCGGACAGGCATGATCTCGGAAGAACTGCAGGCCAGCCTCGTCGACGCCAGCCTTCAAGAAGCGGCGATACCACGGGTGACGCTGGTCGACACGGCCACACAGCAGGTCGAAGCCAAGCCAGCGCCGCTGGTTTTCGTGCTCGGCCTGGTAATTCATCTCCGGTGTACTGAAGACCTTGCCCAGATCCTCGGTCTGGATCAACTGCGCACCCGGCGTCACGCGACGGATCGCCTGCATGCACGCCACCGTTGCGCGGCACTGCGTCACCAGCGCGCGCAGGAATGTCTCGATGCTGCGCCCGTGCGGATACCAATGCCCGTAGAGGCCGGAAAACCGCGCCGTGGTGAGCGGCTCGTTGACCGGCGTGAACCGCGTGATCCAGGGATAGCGGCAGGCAACGCGCCGCGCATGCTCTGCAAGCAACTCCGCAAATGCCGGGTCGAGCAGGCTGGTGTACCGCGGTCCGCTGCCGTGGTGCACCAGGCCTGCGATCGGATCGATGCCAAGTTCACCTAACCGCGCCAAGCGAATGTCGTGCCAGCGCCAGTCGGCCTCGGCCGGATCGTCTGGCGAAATCGTTTCCCATAGAACCGGATAGCGCAGTGTCCGGATGCCGAGCCCTGCGATCGCATCGAGATCGCCAGGTCGGTCGCTGTGGCCAGTTTCCTGGGTCTGGTTACGAAAGACCTCGCCGATCCTGGCGACGGTGCATTCGATGCCACCCCAGAGAGACAGGGGCGCCAGCCTGCCAGCAACGTCGACGGCGCCAGGTGCGGCCGTGACGGCAGCGGCGGCGATGACGGAAGGTTCAGGAAATGGAAAGATGCGTGCACTCATGTCGTTGATGGTGGCGGTTCCGCCCGGCTTCCTGTGCGAGTGGCGCACGTCGTGGCCAGGCGACCAAACGCCATCCATGCCCATAGAAGAAAGTCGGCACCGGCCGAACGGCGCGGCGAGGAGAAAAGACGGATCGGCTGCGAAAGACCGGAATGGCAGCACAAAGTTGTCTTAAGATTAACGTCCTGACCATCTCTTGACCGCGTGAATCACGCGCAGTTCCAAAAAAGAATTTTTAAGGCGTCAGCGCTGACCGGACTGACTGTCCGTCAGCATGGGGCTAGACCGCCTTGCCAGCGACTTCATGCGCCACGTTGTCGGAACGGTCACCCACCAAGCTGCGCCACGCGCGCGCAAAATAGGTCTTTTCGGGAGCGCTTGGCGCGACATGCCAAGTCACGATCAATGTGCCCTTGTGATCATGCAGCCCCATCAGGCGGTTGATGCAATCGCTGTTGGCGTCGGCGTCGGCTTGCCCGATCGCGTAGCCATATACCCGGTTCAGACGCTCGATCCGGTCAGGTTCGGTATCGGCGTTGGTGGCGGTCAGAGCGGGATGGTCGAGATACATTGTTTCTCCTGAGTATTTTCTCGATTCTACCCGCAAGCCGGCTCGTCCCGTGCCGGCGTCGGCGCTGCCTGGCAAAGCCCCCCGCCGAAGCGCGGCGCCATCTCTTCCAGGCCCAACGTGCTCAGTACCTCGGACAGCCGCTGGGCCGGACGTTGGCGCGGCAGATTTTGGTAAGTCGCGATGATGAGTTCATTCTTCATCGAATGTTCCCAACCAACCAGTTCGGTCACGCTGACTTGGTAACCATGTGCTTCCAGTTCAAGGCACCGCAACACATTCGTCACCTGGCTGCCAAACTCACGCGTATGCAGCGGATGCCGCCAGATTTCTGTGAGCGCGCCGCGTGCGCGTGAATCGCTCTTGTTTTTTTTCAGTACCGACGCGACTTCAGCCTGGCAACACGGTACCAACACGATGAAGCGTGCCTTCTTTGCCAATGCGAAATGGATCGCGTCGTCGGTCGCGGTGTTGCATGCATGTAGAGCGGTCACGACATCGACTGTCGGCGGCAACGCAGGATTGCTGATCGACTCCGCCACCGAAAGATTCAAGAACTGCATCCGGTCAAATCCGAGCCGGGCTGCCAGCTGCCGCGCTTTTTCAACCAATTCGCTGCGCGTTTCGATACCGATCACGCTGGAGAGCTCAGGTCGATTCTTGAAAAACAGGTCATACAGCAAAAAACCAAGATACGATTTTCCTGCACCATGATCGACCAGAGAAATCGCCGGCTGATCGCGCAGTGCTGCTTCGAGCAAGGGTTCGATGAACTGCACCAGATGATTGACCTGCTTCAGCTTGCGCCGGCTATCCTGGTTCAATTGCCCGTCCCGGGTCAGGATATGCAGCTCCTTCAACAGCTCCACCGACTGCCCGGGTTTTACGTCATGCATCTGTTGCATCGGCCACCTTCGCTAAAATCTACAGCGCAGTCGGCACCCGCCGTACTGCGTGTCGAAAAGCGGCCATGGTAATCCAGTTCGGCATCTGCCAGGAGCAGCCCCTCTGCTATTGCAGGCTGGCTATTGCAGGTCGGCTAGCAACCGATGTGCCAGCGCCTTGGCCTCGTCGAGCGCTTCTTCCGCCGAGTCCGATGTCACGGGCACTACATGCCGCGCTGCATTGCCAGGGCCGCTGTCCAACAGATCGACCACACCTTGAAACCGGCCATCATCGGTCGGCGCGACGCCTGCATTTGCCTGATGCGCTCCCTTCTTGTACCCGATCATTTGATTGCTCATCGCATCATCTCCGCCTGCAGTGGCGGCGCTTGATCGGGTTCACGAATCACCGGATCCTGATGTGGAACCGGATCTTCTTCACGCTCCGGTTCTTCACCAGGAATCGGCTCTTCTTCCTGGATTGGCGCGCGGTGCATGGAAAAACTGTTCTCGGCTGGCATGGAGGTCACCTCGTTGCGCCGTCGGGCAGCCAGGTATGGCTGCAATCGATCCGGCGATTTCTTCATCTTAAAAGGGGACGATGCGCAAGAACGTTCGTTGCCCAACACACGACGAAAAAAATGCCCACGCGCTTTTCAGCGGGCGGGCAAGCCCTCCATGACGGAGGAGGAGGAGACGACTTCACTATAGTTCGTCACGACAGCGATCACCGCTTTAATTAGCCAAAGGGATAGAGAATTAGCAAGAAGCAATGAAAGCAAGTTCGCACCTTGCAGAAGAAAAATATTCGTGAAGTCCCATGTCTTCGATGATCACTTCATTCAGTGGGAATGCCACGCAGGCGAGCCATCAGGGCGTCAGTTTCGAGACTGGAGTCATATTGTCGCCCGCCTTTGCGGTAGATCATCGCACCGACCGTTGCGAGAAAAGCAAAATCTTCCTCTGAAACAGTTGGCCGAATATGCACCATGAACTCTGCAAACGCAGACACCAGATCTTCCATGGCCAGGACATCTTCAAGCTTCGAGGCAAGCTTGCTCATGATTACGATCGCATCGTCCTTATCCATGCCCACCTCATCGCCTTGAAAGAATTTTTTATTCTGCTGCGCTCAACTTATAAAAGAAATAGCAGAAAGGAAAAAGCGGGAAGGTTCGTGCGTTTTAATCAGCGATACGTCGCCACAATGCGACAACAGGAGCGGAAATTTAATGCAGATCAGGGCCACGGCGCTGGTGTCATTGGCAAGTATTGCTCCGGTTCGGATTTGCCATCGTTCGCTGGGGATTCAATACCATCCTTATCGCGCCGCTCGTTCAACATTTTTAACAATTCGTAGCGCGCCGCCCGAAAATCCGCCGAGGTAGGTGCAGCATTGACATGCGGCCATGCTTGAATGGCGACGTCGCAGAAGGCATCGAATTGACCAAGTATTGAAGCAACATATTGCTCATGAGTCTGATTCGTCGACATCTGCTTTTCCTCTTTTCGGATCACGATTGCAACGCGGTTTGCAAGCTGAACTAGCTGGTATAGCCGCAATCCTTCGGCGTGAACGCGAGCTTGCCGATGTCCTCGCCATCACTGCCCTGATAGGCATAAGCGACGGTAATGCGGTTCCTGAAAAACATCTTCAAGTCTTCAGAAGCGCAGACGCGCTTTTGCAAGGTCGGGCGAAAGGTTTTATAAAATGACGCGGTGCTGATGTCCTTGCTACGGACATTAAGCATCGTGTAGTGATACGCCAGTTGCTGCCCGGGCTCGGCACTGACTTTGTCCAGACGCGTGTCGGCATCGACTGCCTGCGGCATCTTGCGGTTCATTTTTTCGCTGATGCGTACCAATGTTTCATCGACATTCATGTTGCCGCCAACAGGCTGGCCGAGAATCGAACTGAACAATGCGCCGACACCCACTGCCTGCGCCGGCACACAAAGCGACGCCGTCAACGCGGTAATCGCCAGGACGGTCGGTATGAAATTCTTGTTCATGGCTTTCCCTGAATTGGTTGGAATACGTGTCCCTGCGGAAGGCTGATCAAGCGCTGCCAGTCTATCACCGAAATAATCACGCTCTCCGTTGTGCCTGCGTCCGGGTCCCGGCGCTACGCGGCTGGAGCATACCGCCGCTGGTCAGGCCGACCTGTACGCCAGGCCATCTTGAAATTTTGCCCGAGTCAGGTTCCGATGACGGATGCCAAAGCGGTTTCCCGCACTGCTGCGATCCTGTGAATTTGCAAAGGATCGCTCGACATGATGAATCCGATTCACGCCGGCGCGTTGCTGCTGGGGATGGTCGTTGCTGGCGCGTGGGCGGCGCAGCCGGAAGATGCCACGCTAGGCATCGATCTTGGTACGACCGGCATCGGGCTGCAGGCCAGGTTGCCACTCTCGACTGCTTACGCCATCTATGGCCGGCTGAGCGCGAACACTTTGCCGCATTACGCGTTCTCGCGCAGCACCTCGCAAGTCAATTATGATTTCCGAGCGTCATTGCGCACGATCGATGCCCTGCTCGATTGGCATCCCGCGGGCAATGGCTTTCGCATCAGCACCGGCATCATCTACAACAACAACCGCATCGACGGCATTGGCGTACCGAACCGGGTCGCGACCTTCAGGGTCGACAACGGCAGCTTCAGCACTTCCCAGGTCGGCAAATTGACGGGCCGCATCGATTTCGCCACCGTCGCGCCCTATCTGGGCGTCGGCTGGCAAAACCTGCGATCGGCCGAGCGCGGCTGGCATCTCTCCTCCGACCTTGGTGTGATGTACCAGGGCTCCCCCGACACCCGATTGGGCATCACCGGATGCAGCCTTCCCGGCACGCTCTGCAATCTGGTCGCCAGCGCGCTCGGTCCGACGATCGCTACCGAAGCACAGCGCCTGAACGACGAGTTGAAGCACTACCGATTTTTCCCGGTCATTCGCATCGGCATCAATTACCGTTTCTGATCCGCCGCCGCACATGCCGACGCCAGCATTTGGCTGGCGTCGGCAATGCCACATCAGGTTCTGGCGTCAGACTACATCGGCGGCGCGATACCATCCTTGCCAACGATGATCCGGGATGCGTTGTATTCGCCGGCAGCAGTCGGCGTCGCCACCACGAATGCAGCGACACCCTTGCGCACATCGGCAAGGCTGCCGCCCACGATCGTCACGATCGGCACACCGGCCGGTACCGTCACTTTTTTCGTGCCATCCTTGTAGACCAGGTTGACTTCCCGGCCGGAGCTGCTTTCGGCAACCGCGGCCACTGTCGCATTGGTCATGCTGCTGTCGGGAAGCAGGTCCCAGGCGTAATGGCCTTCACCGGTCCCGCGCCGTTCCTCCGGAAACACCACGACCTCCAGTGCTTCGATGCCGCCATCCTTGGTCGGCTTGCCCGCTGCACCAATGAACGATCCCGCCTTGATGTCGGCCATCTTCATCGCCTTGACATAGGAATACTGCGTGTCCTTGGACAAAGCCAGTTTGATGACCTTGCCTTCGCGGGTGGTCATGGTCGCAGTCTGCGAATCGACGGTCTCGATTTGTCCGCGCAACCGAAGCGGCGCAGCGGTTTGCGCGTATACCGCCGCGCTGACGCTGGCGGCGGCCAGAAAGATGGCAATGATACGGCGGTGCATCGGCAGCATGAAGACTCCTCGGTATTGGTTCGGCGGAGTCTAGCATGGCAATTGCACCAGTGTTCGGAGCCCCGATCGCCTCGCAATTGCCGGGCTGCCGGGCTGCCGGGCCGTCCGCTGCCGAGCTGACGGGCTGATGCGCCGTCAAGTCGCCATGTCACCACGCGTCAGGGCTTTGCTGCGCCTTGCACCGTCTTGGCTTTGCCGGCCGGCTTGACGCAGATGCTGCCGGGCGGTGCTCCCCTGCCGCCAACATTTCCCTGTCCGGGCTCGCTCGGCACTTGCCCGCCCCCGGCCGATCCGTTCCCCGCCTCTCCGTTGCCCGTCGATCCACCCCCCGCCTGCCCACCGCCACCCGCTCCCGGTGAAGCTGGCGCGGTCGTGCACAAGACAGTGGCGCAGGTCGGCGGCGGGCCGGCCGGGCCCGGCGCCGGGCCGGGGTTGGAAGGCGTACCGCCATTCCCGGGACCGGGTGCCGACATGCTCGCACCCTCGATCGCATCCGACTGCATGTGCATGCTGACATGCATGACCACCGGAATCAGTCCGCGCTGAATCATCTGGCTGTCGGCCGGATGCGCCCCCGCGTCGAGCCACCGCAAATAGGGATTGATCATCAGCCCGATGACCGGCACCTGCGGCTTGTACCCATGGGTGATGCGCAGTTTCAGCAAATTTGCGTCGTGGATGCTCTGGCTCGATGCCGCCGGCACGATTGCCGCTTTTTTCATGGCCAGGCCACCGTTCGGAATGACGCGATGCATGCCACTGCCAATGGTCTGCTGCAAATCCTCGTCGTTCCAGTCCGAGAAGCTTTCAGTGGTCGGATTGAGCATGTTGATGACAACGTTGTTCTCGACATCCGTCTTCGCTTTCTGGAACGACGCCGCAAGTTCGCCCGTGTTGGTACCGCCACCGTACAACGGCACCAGCGCCGTTTCGTACGCGCGCGTGATCTTGCCCATATCCGCATTGCCAGTGCTGCCAGCCCTTGCTGCCATGAATGCGGCGTGGTTGTACTGGTTCTTGGCGAAAAACAACAAGCCATATTGCAGGATCGCCAGGCCGAGCACCGTCAGGATCGGCGCCACTACCGTGAATTCGGTCATGGCCGAGCCACGTTCGCGGCACATTGGCGCAGCATTTATCTTGAACACGGCATGGTCGACCACGCTGCCCACGACGATCCCGAGTTCACTGATGCTGCCGGCCCGTAGCTCGATCACATGCCGGGCACGACAGGTTCTTGCGTTGCTGCCGATCCCATCGTTGCCAAAACTGATGCGCCACGGCGGCAGTTCGGCGACGCACTTGACCACCGTGCCGCTGTCGTCGACATACAGCACATCGATATCCTGGCGCATGAAACAGGTATGGATGCAGGTGCAGTCACGCAGGATCATGCCGGCGAAGTGATCCAGCCGTGGCGCCAGCATCAGGCCGCGCAGGCGGGAAAGAAATCCGGCTGCGACCGACAGATGCAGACCATGGGTACCGGTGCGGGAGGTCAGGCATGTCACTGCGAGGCGGGAACGCATGTCAAAGCCCGGAGTGCATGAATTTCATGACGATCGGAAAAAAGATCACCAGAAACGTACAGGGAAAAATAAACGCGATCAGGGGAAACAGCATCTTGACAGGCGCTTCCATGGCCAGCTTTTCGGCCCGCAAGAAGCGCTCGCTGCGGCGCTGGTCGGCTTGCGCCCGCAAGACAGGGCCGAGATTCATGCCCATGCTTTCAGCCTGGATCACGGCGCTCGTGAAACTGGTGATGCTGCCTTCGTTCAAGCGTTGGGCCATGTCCCGCATGGCGTCCGCGCGCGCCTTCCCGGCCCGAATGTCGCGCAAGATGCGCTGCAACTCCGCGCGCAACACCCCTTTCGGTCCCTTGGCCACGGCCTGCGACAAGGCGCCCTGCAGATTCAAGCCGGCTTCCACGCACAGCGTGATGATGTCGAGATAGAACGGCAGGGTCTTGAGCAATTCCCGCTTTCGAGAGGACAACCGGTCACGTAACCAGATTCCCGGATAACACCATCCCAGAGCGGCGCCGAACAGCGCGACTTCGACTGCGACACCAGCGCCAAAGGGTGTGCCTCCACGCTGGCCCGGATCGACCGACCCGACCAGCCACCAACACACGGCAGCAGCGACTCCAGCGCACAGGATGCGGCTGGCGATGAATTGCCGTGGCATCAGGCAGTAATCGAGACCAGCCTTGCGCAGGCGGCGCTCCAGCGCGCGCACGGTGGCCGGCGGCAGCACCGGATCGATGACATGACTGATCCATTGCACCGGCCACCAGGTCATCCGGAATCCGATGGGTGGCGGATCTTTCCAGGCCCGATCCTCGGCCGGCACCTCGCTCATCGAGCGGGTCAGCAATCCGACCACCAGCGCTACTGCCAGACCCGTCGCGACCGCAATGATGATCGTGACCAGGGTCGTGTGCTGCGTCAGCCATTCATCCATGACGAATCCATCCTGCGACATGATCAATGTGTCGCATCTTAAATATCGATTGCGACGATTTTTCGAATGACATAAATCCCCATGAATTCCAGAAACCCGATGACCGCCAACGTCGCCCAGCCGAGACGCGAATGCCACAGCAACGCCATGCCCTCCGGCTCCATATGATCCAGCACCAGCATCAACACCATCGGCAGCAAGCCGACCACCCAGGCCTGCAGCTTTCCCTGTGCGGTCAGGGCGCCGATCTTGCCTTCCATTTGCAACCGGCTGCGTACCGTCGCTGCCGTCCGCTCGAGCGTCTCGGCCAGGCCACCGCCGGTTTCAATGGCGATCCGCATGGCCGACACCACCAGCGTCGTGCTCTGCGTCGGCACCCGCCGCGACAGGTTGGACAGGCTTTGTTCCATGGTCACGCCGAGTCGCTGCTCCCGCAACACCAGCGAAAACTCCTGTGCAAGCGGTGGCTGCGATTCAGCCAGCAGTTGCTGCATCGCCGACGACAAGCCGATCCCTGCACGCAGTCCACCGGACAGCATCAGCAAGGCATCTGGCAACTGTTCCTCGAAGCGGCGTAACCGGCGCCGCCGCAACACGCCATAGATCAGGCGCGGCATGAACAACAGCGCGACAATGACCGGAATTACGAGAAACGCCGATCCGGTCAGCAACCAGATCAGTGCGCCGCCCAAGCCGAGCGTCAGCAGATTGATGACGAACAGGCGCGATGGATCGATGAAGAGGAAGAACTCCTGCACCTGGAAGCGTGCGCGACGGGTAAAGTTTTCCCGGTAACGCGCCATGGTCTCGGTGCCGGCATCGATGACGAACCAAGTCAGCAACCCGGCGGCGAGCGCCATCACGCAGGAAAAAGCGATGGCGCTCTGCGCGGCCGTCATGCGGCATCCTCCTGCAGATTCCTGCCATTGCCGCCCAGGTCACCGTTACCGTTGCCAGCGCTGCCAGAATGACGATTCCGGTGATTGCCGTCATCATCGCCGGTGTCGTCGCAGGCATGATGCTGCGCCGTATCGGGGCCGGGCTGATGGGGTTCGAACAAACGCATGTCCAGGATCGCGCCGGTGGCACGCAACTCTTCATAGAACCCGGGAACCATGTTGCATCCGGTGAAGTAGCCCTTGACCCGCCCATCAGGCCCGTGGCCCAGATGGACGAAGCGAAACAGCTCCTGGATCTGGATGCGCCCACTCTCCATGCCGGTGATTTCAGTGATTCCCGTGACCTTGCGCGCGCCGCAGGAAAACCGGGTCTGCTGCACGATCACGTGCACGGCACTGGCGACCTGCTCCCGAATTGCCTGCAGCGGCAGGTCCATGCCGGCCATCAGCACCATGGTTTCCAGCCGCGCGAGCGCGTCGCGCGCAGTATTGGCATGCAGCGTCGTGAGCGATCCTTCATGACCGGTATTCATCGCCTGCAGCATGTCGAGCGCTTCCGCGCCGCGGCATTCACCGACCACGATGCGATCCGGACGCATCCGCAGGGTGTTGCGCACCAGCTCGCGAATCGACACGCCGCCCTTGCCCTCGACATTCGGTGGGCGGGCCTCCAGACTGATCATATGCGCGTGATGCAAGCGCAGCTCCGCCGCATCCTCGACCGTCACCACCCGCTCGCCCGAGGGAATGAAATTGGAAAGAATGTTGAGCAGCGTGGTTTTGCCCGAACCGGTGCCGCCGGAGACAATGATGTTTTTTCGGGCAGTCACGCACAGCTCCAGGAACAGCGCCATTTCGCCATTGATCGCCTCGAACTCGACCAGGTCGGCCACGGCCAGTTTCTTTCGAGAGAATTTCCGGATCGTCAGGCAGGCGCCTTTCAACGCCAGCGGCGCAATGATGGCATTGACCCGCGAGCCGTCCTTCAGGCGCGCATCGACCATCGGCGAGGATTCGTCGATGCGCCGGCCAAGCGGCGCGACGATGCGCTCGATTACGCCAAGCACGGCCCGCTCGCCAGTGAAGCTCATTGCGTGGCGTTGCAGACGGCCACCGCGTTCGACATAAATTTCGTCAAATCGATTGACCATGATTTCCGTCACGCTCTCGTCAGCCAGCAAGGCTTCCAGCGGTCCCAGACCGATCGCTTCGTCCAGCACCTGCCGCCCGAGCAGGATGACATCGAGTTCGGTCGGGATCTGGTCAGCCATGCGCAGCAGGATGTCATCGATCAGGCGGCGGGTCTCCTGGCGTAACTGCAAGTCGGACATGCCGAGCGTGTCGTGCCGGCGCAAGTCCATTGTTTCCAGCAGCGCTGCGTGAATCTGCTTGCGCCACGTGAATTCGAGATCCTGGCGACCAGGCTCCGGGGTCACCACCAGCGCATATCCGTGGCGGGGAACGTCGGCAGCGTCGGCAGTGTCGGCTGCCGAAGCAAGTATCTCGACCTGGGCGCGCTCTGCAACCAGGCGCGAAGCGCGGATTTCTTCCGACGCACGCAGATTGCGATACTGACGGGTCGACGAGCGTGATGCAGGATGTGCCGCCTGCACCGGCGGGCTGACGACCGGATCGCTGACCCGCAAGCGGTAAGGGCCGATCTCGATCACCTCGTGCGGTTTCAGCGGACCATACTGCCCGTCGATGCGGCGCCCATCGACGGCCAGGCCCGCAAAGGTGCCCAGATCTTCGAGCAGGATGCCGCCCGGCGTACGGCTCAGCCGTGCATGCTCGCGGCCGATACGCCAGCCGGCAAGCCGCACTTCGCAGCCGACCGCCTTGCCGAGAATCGACTCGTCCGGCGCCTGCATTTGCCGGATGCTGCCATCGTCACTGAGAAACTCCACTTGCAGCATGCGCGCCTCCTAGCGTTGCGCCAATGGCTGGTCGATGATCAGCCACTGTGTCGCCACCCAGCCATGCTGGCCGTCTGACTGGACGGCAGTCCACAAACCCTTGGTTGCCTGCGGTGAGGCACCGACAATCTTGCCCGCTGCCAGGTGCGTGATGGTCTGTGCATTGACATCAGGCGCGGTGCGCAGCGCGAGGCCGTCCACAATCACCCGGTACTGCCCTGCACCAGGTGCCGCAGACACCGCCTTGGCCAGGATAGTGCTCGGCACCGACGCGCCGGCAAAGGCACCTGCACCCGGTGCCGGTGCCGGTGCCGTGTCAGCCCTGTTCACCGAACCGACGGCGCTGGCTAGGATCCACCCTTGCACCGCACCGACCGTGACCGAGCGCCACAAGCCCGACGGCGGAGCGGCCCGGTCGTCACGCCGCACCGATGCGCCCTTTGGCAGATATTGCACCGCAACCGCCGAGCGACTCGGCTCCGCCCGCAGCGTTGCCATGCGCGAGGTGACTTGCAACCTGCGTGCGTCGTCTGCTGCAGCGGATGCGGGGGTGATCAAAGGGGCAACGGGCGAGACTGCTGCAGGCGCAACTGTAGCAGTCATGGTGGAAGCACTGGCTGTCCCAGCCCGTGCCCGTGCGACGACAGCCTTGAGATTTTGGTTGCCATTACGCATCATCGCCGGCGCTGTGGCCAGCGGCAGTGCCGGCGCAGCGGTCAGCGGCAGTACTGGCGCTGATGCCGAAGGGGCCGCCGGCACCGGTACGGCGGCAGGCCCTGCCTCTGGCAATACGGGCGTTGTCCTTGGCGGCGGCACAACTTCCTGCGCCGGCGCCCGGTTGACCTCCGCTGCCGGACGACCGGGCTGCAATGGGTCGCTCAGATAAGGTTGCGGCCCCATCTGCTCGGCCAGCCGGCTCGTGGTCCGGCTCACGCGGTCGACCAGTCCAGGCGAACGGCTGTCGACAATCGACGGTGTGACGAACACCACCAGTTCCGTTTCCTTGTTCTGAAACCGCTTGGACCGGAACAACGCACCCAGCACCGGCACATCGCCCAGCAACGGCACCTTGTCGATGTCGGTACTGGCATTGCGCTGCAACAGGCCCGACAGCACGATCGTCTCGCCGGCCTGCACGTTGAATTCGGTCTCGGTGCGCCGTGTCAGCAGCGCCGGGCCGCCGACTGCGGTGACCGACGCATCGATCGAACTGACTTCCGACTGTACCGTCGCCCGCACCACGCCATTGCGATCGACTCTCGGCGTGATGTCGAGCTTGATGCCATAGGGCTTGAAAATGATCGTGACGCCGTTGACGTTCGACACCGAATAGGGAAATTCCCCGCCCGCCAGAAAACTTGCCTTGGCGCCATTGCGTGCCGACAGCTGCGGCTCGGCCAGCACGCTTGCGCGGCCCTGTTGCTCGAGCAGATTCAGTTGCGTATTCAGCCCCAGGTTCAGACCACTGATGAGATTGAGCGAGGTCGGCAGGATTGCGCCACCGCCAGTCGTCCCATTAGGCGAGGTAATCGGCAGCCCATCCTTACCGGAGGGAATGTTGACCTGGTACTGCGCATTGGGTGGCAACCGGCCCGCATGCACCGGCGACCAGATCGCGCCGAAGGTCGTGCCGCCCACCGCACCCCATTTCAGGCCGATTTCCTTCAATTCCGATCGCGGAAATTCGACCACCTTGACATCCATGAAAACCATCTGCTCCCAGCCGACCTTGTTGGTGAAATTGACGATCTGCGGATAGCGTTTTTCAAGCTGCTCGATTTTCAGCATGTCGGCATCGGCCAGGCCATCGCCTTCGACGATCACCTTGTCGCCGACGATCGACGTCTTCGCATTTGGAATCGCACCGAGGAAAGTGGCCACCTCACGCGCCACGCGCGAGGTGTCGCCGGCCACGATGTTGACCTTGATGCGCTGGTACCGGCCATCCCCGTTCCAGACGAACAGCGACGATGTTCCAGCGCCATTGGCGAAGACGATCACTTCCTTGCGGTCCAGCGCGGCGGCCGTCATGATCTGGCCGTTGCCTACCGCGATACGACCGACATTGGGCGCCGGGAACACGCGCGATTCACCGACGAACATCTCGATTTCGGGAATGTGCCCGTGATCTTCCTGCTGTTTGATCGGCATGTAGGGCTGGACCACGGCATTGACTTTCTTGCGCGTCGCCGGGCGCAGGATTTCGCCATAACCGTTTAGCGCCCTGGCATCGCCGGCAGAGACAGCCGAGGAAGGAATGCTCTCCGGTCCCGCTGCGAAGGCATTGCCTTGCCCGACCATGCCGGCAGCGATGCACGAAACCAGCACCACATGCTTGCGGCGCGGCGAGAAAGTCAAAAAAGTCGGCATGAGTGTGGCTTTCTTCAAAAAAACTGTGGTGCCGGCGCCAACGGCAGGCCGGGTGATGATCGGTGTGTCGTCGCTTGCGTACGCCGCACGCCGGTCGGGCAGGCAGCGCGTGGACGTTACGGTTGCTGCCGCAGACCCGAGCCGGTCGTTCCCATCATTCCACCCGATTTGATCGATCCGTCCAGCCCATCGGATCTGCTTGATTCGGCCGATGCAACCGGCTTGGCCGATCGGACAGAGTCGGTCGTGCCTGTTGCGCCAATGAGAACCGGCACTTCCGAGGCCAGCGAATCGCCTGAATTTTGCGCAGGGTCGGAAGCGCCCTGGCGCGTGCTCCGCGCTGGCACGGTGCGTCCCATCACCAGCGCCTCGGGCGGCATTTTCGCGGCGCCGCCATACAGCACCGGTATGCCCGTGTCGTCTCCGGTTTTCTTGACTGTCGCTGCCAGCAACGCCCGCATGTCGGCATTGCCACCCGACAGGCGATGGCGATCTTCCGGATTGCGCAGCAGCGCGGTGATCTTGCCGGCGTCGCGCGCGAGGATCACCTGTTGTGCCTGGGCCGGCGTGATGTCGATGGTGACCGTGGAATAGTGGCGCCGCTCGCCTTCGCGGGGCGTGTCGACGACCCGTTGTCCGGTGGCCATCACCTGCACGCTCTGCAGCAGCGGCCGCGTGATGCGCTGGCCTTTCTGCTCGATCGTGACCAGCAGATCAACGACGTCGCCCGGTTCCAGTAACCCGGAAATCGAATTGATTTCGTCGACCGACACCGTCATGGCCCGATGTCCGGCCTCGACCCGCGCAGAAAACGTCGGCGCTTTCTGTCCTTCCAGCACGCCCCACAGGATCATTTCGCCGGCGTGAACCGGATAGGCCAGCGCCTTGCCATCGACGCGGTCAAAGGTGTCCGGTCCGATACCGGAGGACTGCGCATAATCGATTGGAATGTCGCGCACGGCGACCGTGTCGGCGCCGATCTTGTCGCCACGTTTCAATTCGCGCTTGGCAACGATCATCTTGACCGTCTTGCCTTTTCCGCGCGCTTCGATCGCCTCGATTTGTGTCGTCAGATAAGTGCGCGCGGCAAAAGCGGCCAGCAAGCCGATCACGGATGCCACGCCCAGAACAATCCATTTCTTGTTGATGCGGAAGCGAAATTTCACGAATGTCTTTCGGTGTCAGGTCGGTAATGAAATTGCAAAGCTGAAACGGGTAAATGCTTTTTGAAAATCATCGATCAATTCCCATAACACGCTGTTTTCATTGGTCATGCCGATGCCGAGCGCAGCGGCAATGGCAGCACAGATGACCAGATATTCGATCATCGACTGGCCACGCTGCAGGCTTGGCTGATCCTGGCGCCTGCTTGGCTGGCCTTGCCCGGCGCGTTGCGGATTCACCGCATTGCCTGCAGATCGGTGATGGTGTTGAGGATCAGCGCCGTCCGGCCGTTTTCACGCACGATGACGGCAACGGCCTGTTTTGATGGCGCCGTGAAGTACAGGGCAGTCGCATCGGCAAATTGCGCTGGCAAGTCGCGCCGGATTGCAGCGTCGGCACGGGTTTCCCGTTCAAGCCGAAAGCCGTCCTGTTGCATCAGCTGCATGACGGCGTCGCGATTGACCGACTCCGCATGGCCATTCGTGACAACCAGATGGCGCGCCGACTTGCCGGCGTCCTCACTACTGACGTTGCTGGTGATCGATGAGCCGGACGGCAGGCGTTCCAGCCAGCGTGACGCTGCGGCAATGTCGCGGCTCATGCCCGGAACTGGCCCGCGGTCGGCAACGGACACGATGCCACGGCTGCCTTCGCCGCTGGCCGTGACTTGCACGGTGATATAAAACCGGCCTTCGGCGCGGCCGAGCACGGGTCGGCTCTGGCTGACGCTTTCGACCAACGGCTGACCCAGGCTCTGGCGCATGGCGCCCAGCAAACGCCCTGGCGGCATCGGCGACACGAAACCCACGACATGCATCGGCATGCCGCCGATGGTCATCCTGTCACCGATCGGGAAAATCGAGACACCCTCCGGCAAGCGCACCTGCGGCCAGTCTGCGGCGCTCTGTGCTGCAACAGAAGAGGCGGCATCGAGTAACAGAACCACAGCAGTCAACGCTGCTGCCAGGCGCCTGCGGGAGGCCACGCATCTCACGCGTGCAAACAAACAACGATCATGTTTCAAGGCACGTCTCCATTTGCCACGGGCACGAGCCGGTCCGCCGGTACGACATCGCGCCATTCGGCCAGGCTTTGGAACCTGGGCGCTGCCACCTTTCTCATGTCGATTGCTTCCACGGCCAGCGCCAGGGGTAATGCAATCGCATCGAGCAAAGGCGCTGCAGGCACCAGCCTTGCCACACGCTGTTCGGTTTTCGGCGTACGCGGCGAACTCCACGGGTCGAACAGCAAGCTGGTATGCCGTGCGATCGTGAGATCGATCTTGTCGAAGGGCACGATGCTCTTGATTCCCGACGGTAAATTAGCCAGCACCACGCCGACCCGGGCGGTGTAGACACCACGAGCCTGTAGTCCGATCAGGCCTGCCGTGGCCAGCGGGACCATGTTGAACGACTTGCCGTCGGAGCCTGACAAGATGTCGAAGCCACCAGGTTGGGTCGGATTGCCGTCACCAAAACTGACGGAGACATCGCTGAAATTCCTGATCAGCGGATGGTCATAAGGATCACGCCAGAACAGGTTGCGGTCCGCATCGAAATCGCCGGCGACATCGTTGGCTTTGATCGGTGTTTCCGAATTGCCATAAAACCGGCGCCGCACTTCATCGGCAAGTTGCGCCGGCGGCTTCCACTCGTTGAATCCGTCGGCGTCCCCGAAGCTGGTGGCGTCGAAGGCGGCATAGCGACTGGCCAGCTGCGTCATGTGCGCCAGATCCTGATATTTGCCGAGCATCGGTAACAGTAGGAACAGCGGCAGCAGCACTACCGCAATGACGAGAAATTCGGTCAGGGCTTGCCCGGCTTGCTTTGCTTGCGTTGGACACCTCATGGCAGTCTCGCCCCACTCTGCGCCTGTTGCTGCTGCTTGACGGAATCGGCGTCGTTGTTCGTCAAGTGAACCTGCCAGTAAGGATTGAAAAGACTGCCGAGTTCGCGCATTTTCGGGTCCAGCGGCCCGTTGGGTATCGACTGATTTTTCGTCACGATGTAGGCCATGTCGCCGGTGGTGTACGAATGATTTCCGCTGTTGAACCAGGGGCGTTCGAAATAGACCTCGCCGGTCGAGATGGCTGACATCACGCCTCCGGCAAGGGCCGAGGGAAAATGATTCAAGCGAGCAGAGGGCCTGATTCCGGATGTGCCGGAAGACGTTGGTGTTTGAGACGCGTCGCGCACGAGCTTGACTGCGAACATCAGTCGGGGATCGGTGCTGTCGAGTTGAGCCTGGGACAGGTCATAGAATGCCGGCATGCCGGTGTAATTCGTCCATTCGGTCGAGGAAGCGAAGGAATGGGCTCTCGGGTTGTCGCCAGGCGAGCCGCCGAGCCTTGCGCCCGATGCGTCTTGTTCGCCATCCGGTGGAAAAGCACGTTGTTCGCCCCATGCGATCGGCGTTTCATCTTTCCTGCAGCGCACGAAGATGAATCCGCGCGGATGCCAGGACCAGAAGGATTCGGTGTCTTCGGCCTTCCATTCATCGAGCCCGATCAGATTCGTTCCGCCGCGCCGGATCACTTCGTTTTTATGAAAAAAACAAAATCCGTTTCCTAGGGGAAGCAGCGCCTTGGACTCCCACTTTCGCTCATTGACGAACTTGATCTTTTCCGTTGCCTTCGCCGCGCTCTCGGCCATGCGGCCCCGCTCATCATCGCTGTAGCGTTTGGTGAAAGTTTTCCAGCCGTCCGGCAGCATGGCGCCTGCAGCGCCGGAGCCGATTCCACCAGGGACCACAGTGACGTTCCCTGAGCCGGCATAGTTGCGGTCGGCAACATCCTGCAACAGCGCGCGGCGGGTCTGCATGAAAACCACATCGGTATGCAGGAACTGTTGCGCTGCTTGAATCGCGCGTTTGCTGGCCTCGATGGCAGTGATGGCGGTGACTGCGGTAGGTGGAACGGCTTCAGCAAGTAATTCGATCGCCTGCCGAACCGGAAGCTCCGGCTGCGCGATTGCGTAACACATGAGCGCATACTCCGGACCGTAGTTGTTCAGGGCGCCCACGGCAGCGCCGGTCCCGTTCGGAACCATGCATTCGGGGAAGATGACGGGCACGTTCTCGACATGCGTCTTCGCATACTGCGCCCACGATGAAGCACTCACCAATTGCGCAACCAGCACTTCGTTGGCAATCAGCGCACGGTTGTTGTACGCATCGAAATTCAGCGCGCGGGCGTGCAGCACCGCGGCACTGTAGGCGACCGCATCGGCGGCATTGACCAGGCGGGTTTTTTCGCTGGCAAGCTGGCCGGTATTGAATAGAAAAAACATGCCGGCCAAGCTCGCGATCAACAGGAACAACCCGTAGATCAACGCCTGGCCTTGCTGGCAGGCGAGACGGCGATGCCGTCCCGGTTGCATGGGGTACGCCTGCAACATGTGCGAGTCTGCCGGTGTTATGGCGTGGTGGAAGCAGCAGCACCACCGACGTAGGTGGTCAGACCCTTGCCGGCACGCTCGGCAGTGGTCGCGTTTGCAGCCGTGTGCGCTGCGGTGACTGCGGTTGTTCCTTCAAGGCCCGCCACTTCACGCGCGATGGCAGAAGTCTGGCTACGCACGACCTGCCCAAAAAACTGATACACGCCGATCGCCGCGACAGCAATCAACGCCACGATGATGATGTACTCGGTCATGCCCTGTCCGCGTTGGAATGCGGTCGCCTTGCGGCGCAGAATGACTGCTGCATTACGAATGGCGTACACCGGGTCGATCTGAAGCATCTGGACTCTCCTGAACGGATAAAACAAAACGGCGGTATTGCCTTTTTGCTAATGGCCGAATATACGGACGCATGAACAAAATGACAACGCAACGCCGGTTCCGTTGAAGGAAATGCGAGGATTGCTGAATTTATGTGGGACGGTGCCGACGCTTCATGCAGCAGGCGAGTCGACTACGCGCGACGGCGATCAAAGAACGGCGAAGCTGGCGCGTTTTTCAGTATGCGGAAACAGGTATCTGCGGGAGAGCAGACCGGGAATGTCGCTGCCGGGCACCGGACGCGAAACATAGTAACCCTGCACTTCGTCGCAACCGAGTTCCTGCAGGCGCTGCAACTGCTGCGCGGTTTCCACCCCTTCGGCCACGACCTGCATGCCCAGTGCATGCGCCATCGAGATGATGGCGCGATAGAAGACATCGCCCTCGACGCCGTCGCACAAGGTGGCGGTGAAGGCGCGATCGACCTTCAGGACATCGAAATCCAGGCGCTGGAGTTGCGCCAGCGACGAGTATCCGGTACCGAAATCATCGACCAGCAAGCGAATGCCCATCGCCTGCAGTTCGGCCAGGGTACCGTGGACCATCTGTTGATCACCCATCATGCAGGATTCGGTCAGCTCGACTTCGATCAGGGAAGGCGCGATCGCATGCCGCGTCATGTGACATGCGAGCTGGTCCTTCAGGCTCTGCGTACCAGCCTGTCCGAATTGGCGGAACGAGACGTTGATCGACACCGGTACCAGCGGCAGTCCGCTCGCGCTCCACTGCGCAAGCTGCGCGCAGGTCTTTGCCATGACCAGCTCGCCGAGGCGGCCGATGAGGCCAGTGTCTTCCGCAATCTGGATGAATTCCAGCGGCGGCACCATGCCGCGCACGGGATGCTGCCAGCGCACCAGTGCTTCCAGGCTCAGCAGACGGCCGTCATTGGCATCGACGCGCGGCTGGTAGTGCAGCAGAAATTCATCCTTTTCCAGGGCATTGCGAAGAGCACGTTCAATGTCGAGGCGATTGACCAGGTTTTCAGAGAGGTGGGCCTGAAAGAACTGGAAGTGGGCCTTGCCGCTGGCCTTGGCCGCATACATCGCGATGTCGGCATTCTTCAAGAGCGCGGCGGCATTGTCGCCGTCGCGTGGATACATGCTGATGCCGATCGACGCATGCACCAGATGCAGGCTGCCGCCAGCGAGCACGAACGGTTCGGCGAAAGCGCTGACGATGCGCTCGCCGATCAGCGACACCGCGTCTTCCTCCTCGACCTGTTCCAGCACGATGGTAAATTCGTCACCGCCGAGCCTGGCCACGTTATCGCTGGGGCGGATCACCGTGCGCAGGCGCAGCGCGGCTGCCTGCAACAGCTCGTCGCCTGCCGCATGGCCAAGCGTGTCGTTGATGTTCTTGAAGTTGTCGAGATCGATGAACAGCAGGCCCAGCATCCGGTGGCCTTCTTCAGCCCGTAGCAATGCCTGTGGCAAGAATGCGGTCAGCCAATGCCGGTTCGGCAGCGTGGTCAGGGTGTCGATGTTGGCCAGGCGCGACAGCGCTTCCTGGTGTGCCTTGATGTCGGTGATGTCGCGCACCGTCGCCGCCACGCCATCGCCGGAGCGCACCAGCCGGCGTCGCATCCAGATCGACTGGCCGTCGCGCACCGTCAGATATTCATCTTCATGAAATCCGCTGGCCATGGCGCCGGCACAGTCGGCGATCATCGGTTGCCACAGCGACGCCGGTGCCAGCCTGGACAGCTGCGCGCCGACCAGCGTCGCCTTGGTGCGGCCGGCGACCACCGCGCCACGTTCGTTGCAGTCCTGCACCACGAAGTCGATCGGCTGCTTGGCCTGATCGAACAGCGCACGCAACATGTAAAAACCTTCGTTGCCCTCCTCGATCACCAACCGGTATGTATTCTTGATTTCTTCTGCCTGATGCTTGCGCCAGGCCAGCATGGCTGCCGACAGCATGCCGCCAATGGCCACGGCACAAAGCAACAGGCTGCCGGCGATGCCGACCTTGTGATAATCCCGGGCGCTTGCCTCGAAGCCAGCCAGAATGTCATTCTGCGACAACCCGACCAATGCACGCAGCGGATAGGCGTCCAGTACTTTCCACGACAACACGCGGGGGCGGCCGTCCACAAATACTTCCGGACCGAAATTGACAACGCCGGACGGCGCATTGAATACCGGCGGTTTGCGAAACACGGAACGCAGGTTCTGGATGTCGGCGCCCATCTTGGTCGCCAGGAGAGAGCCGCTCAAGGTGCGCACGGACAGAAAATCGCTTCCGCCGACGCTGGATTCGTCATAGAACGAAGACAGTACCTGCGGCTCCACCGCCACCATGACGATGCCGTCGAACTTGCCATCCGGGGTGTCGAGCCGGCGCGAGAAGCGGATCAGGATGCGATTGATGCGTGTGCCTATTTGCGGATCGGAAATTTGCAGCGCGGTCGATCGATCGTTGAGATGACTGATGAAGTAGGAGCGGTCAGCCTGGCTACGCTTGCCGTCGAAGGGCAAGGTGCTGGTGACGATGAAGCCATCCCGATTGAGAATGGTGACATACAGACGGGCTGCTGCGGGATACAGCCCCTGTTCGAGCTGGTCTTCCAGGCGCAAGTCGCCGCGGCTTTTCTGCCAGCCGTATTTGACGTTGAGGGTGATCTGATCGATCTGCTGCACGGTGCGCGACAGCTGCTCGGCGTAGGCCGCCGACAATGCGCTCGCCTGCTTGACTGCGGCCTGCTGCAGAACCTGTTTGTCGTTGGTTAGCTTGACGTGGATCAGACCCCAAATCAGCAATCCGAGCAGGATGCATACAGATGGCCAAACCAGGATGTTATGCATGCTTGAGCGCAGGAAACCCAGCCGCAGCATGTTCCTGGTGATTCGCGTACCGAATGTCTGCTTCGCCATATTTCCTGCACCTTTGGCCGGATTGCCGTGTTCACCGTATTTGCTCGCGCCTGCCCTGCTTTCACACTTGTGCCAAGCCGGTTGGGCAAAGCCGACCCGATCCGCTGCGGCGCGACCTTGTTGCCACTGGTAAATGTTAGCATGGCGAGTGAGTTTCGCTCGCCGTCACGGTCCAATTTGTGGTGGGAATCGTGAATTTGGCGATGGAATGACGTTGTGATTTCCCGAAATGCTGTCAGTCTGACAACGCGATCGTGAATGGGCGCCGGCGATTCGGATTGCCGGATGGAAGCCAGCCAGGCGCGTAGCCGGCCGGACAAGACTGCACCTGCGATGCCGTCATTCCGCCTGAAACTCGGCTGCTGCCTTTGCTGTCCATAATGCCTTCTGGTAGCTGGGAAATGCCGCGTCGTAGCTGTCGACTTCCCCCAAGTCGCCAACGAACCGGGTCCACCAGCCTTCGGGACTCTCTTCCAGGACGATGTCGCCGGGAACACACACGTTTGCAATGACGTCGCCGGGCTGCAAGGTCACGATCCGGACGCCGACATGTTTCAGGATGGTTGGCATTGGTCTTTGCTTTGCTGGTTGAATGGCTGCGATGGTACAGGGCTTGCTGCCCGAACACGGAGTGGCAAATCACGCACTGAAAAACAGCCTGTGGACGATTCGGCCGAGCGGTCTTGGTTTCGGATCGACGCGGGTTTGCAGGTTTCCAGGATCGTAGGATAGCGTTGTACCTCAGATTATCAGCGCAGTCCGTCACCGCGGCAGCATTCGGCAAACCGGCAGCAACGCCCATCTCGAAAGGTTTTGATCATGGCGACTCCCATCAGCGCTCCTGGTAAATCCCACCTTGCTAACCTCGGCGCCGGCATCGCGTTGGCAGATTCAGTAACCGGGCCACCACCCCTCATCACGCGGGAACAGATGCTGGCAATCCAGGCGCAGATCGTCCAGATGATCAAAGCCGCGACAGCAAATGCGCAAGCGACCGGCACGAACACACCGCTTGGCACAAGTGACCAGGCCACGCCGAAAAATGCGGGTGCGGGCACGCCGCTCCATACGAGCGATCCAAAGGCACCTCTGCAGACGGTGGAGCAAGGCCTGTTGCAGTTCGGCGGCCAGGAAGCGGTCAATAGCGCGACAGATGCGCAGAAACAGAAATACGTCATTTCCTATGACCAGGGGGTGAAAAAGGCATTAGCTAACCCGGACGATGCCAAGTATTCTGCAATGACGGATAAAACCCACCCTCCGGGTACGCCAGATCCCCGCATTCAGAGCGTTTTCGAAAATTCTGGAAACCTCGATGCATATAACGCTGCCACTCCCGAGAGGAAAAAGGAGCTTGAGCTACAAGCCAGTTTTTACCTTGCCGGTATGGATTCTGTATACGACAAGTCGGACACCTCGCAAGCTGACGCCATTGGTGCGAGCGGACAACTCAGTCCCGCCAAAAAAGCGCAGAGCGACCCCGTTTATGCAGCCGGTTTGAATGTGGGCCTGGGACTGGATGATCCGCGCCATGTTGTTCAAAACACCAATCCACCTGGGCAACATGACTCGCGGCTGGCGTTATTCCTCAGCCCCGATGCCTCGGAGGCGGACAAGCGCAAGGCAGATGATTATCTGGAGGGTGTCGATGAAGGGGCCAGAGAAGCTGCCAAACTTCAGTTTTCCCAACCTGCAAACCCGATTCCCGTCCCCGTCCTCGCGCATTCCCATGCAACATGATCTGGCGGAGCCGATGCGCTGTCATGCCGACAAACGCTGTTCGCGTAACCGCTTCTGAAATTGCTCATAGAGGCAGCCGAAACGTATAACCCTTGTAGCGGAGGATTGCGCTTTTCGGCTGAATCATTTCCAACAGCAATCCTGGCGCGATTTCGTCGCCTTCATGCAGCATCCGCTTGTCCACCAACAGCATGCGATCGGCAGGGTTCCCGGAATACATGGAGCCGCCGATCGAAAAGGCCGGCAGCTCGGCGCGGATCTGCGGCGGGAGTTGGGCCAGTGACATCGCACTCGCGGGTTCCGGCCTTACCGGGGCTGGAGCTGGGGCTCGGACTGGGGTTGGTGTCTGCGTCAATCTAACCACGGACTTGACCATCTCTTTTTCAACAAGCACCGACGGCGTTCGCCTGTCCAGTGGCTCTGCCTGTTTGGCCACCTGCGACGACTTCGGTGCAACCGGCAATGGCGGTGGCGTCGGCACCTCGCTAGCAGCGATCGTCGGCAACGCGGCCAGCCGTTGCACAGGTACCGAGGCGTGCTGTTGCCCCGCAGGCGCGGGATCGATCGACGCAACAGGCGCGATCACGGCAGTCGATTGTCCGGTCTTTCCCGGCGCCAGGAACCACGCGACGATTGCCGCCAGCAGTGCAATTGTGCCCAAAGCCAGAATCGGTCGCTGCCACTGCCGGCGCGTATCCGGCATCGCCCCCAACGCAACCGGGATACTTTGCAGACCAGGCAATTCTCCGACACGCCGTTCTGAATCCGCTTTTTTCAATGCATCGAGAATGATCGACATCGCGTTATTTCTCCGAGGTGATCTTGGTCGGCGCCCGCAGCGGCTGCGTTGCCGGTAGCGTATTCGCGGTCGTGGCAGGCGCCGCGGCAGAAGTTGCGGCAGGAGTTGTGGAAGAAGTTGTGGCAAGAACTGCGGCAAACGCACTGCCAGAAGCAGCGACAGGCTCAGACGCTGACATCGAAAGCAATGGCTGCAGATGCGGGCTCTGATCGCCTGCAACCGCAGCCAGCCAGATCATCGTACGCGGCCCGGGCAACCCATCCGGCACCAGTCCCTGCGTCAACTGGAACTCCCGGACCCGCGCGCTGGCTGCTGCATCGAAGACAATGCCTGGTGGCGGCACGACACCCCCCAGGGCCACCGCCAGGCGCGCTGCAGCCCAGTCGACGGCATCGCCACGGTCACCGAGGGCAATCGGCCTGGCATATCCCGCAGGTCCGCGCCATAGCGACGTGAAGCCGCCGCGCCAGCGTTTGGCCAGTGCCGCCAGCGTCACCGTCTCGCGCCGATCACCGATCTGCAGCAATGCCGTGGCGCGCCCGAGGCCGAGCAGCAAGGCGTAGTATTTTTCGTTTGCATCATCTTGCAATGTCAGGACAACCGGACGATCGAGCTGACGAATTTCCGTCAAGCCGTTTCGGCCGATAAAGCAATACAGCGCATTTCGCGCAGCCGCATGGCAAGCATCGGCGTCTTGCAGGGTCACGTCCCAGCGTGCTGCAAGCTGGCGGACCGCAGCTTGCAGATCGCGCACGCTTGGATCAAGTACGGGCGCCGAGGCCGGCATTGGTACGATTCCCGAAGCTGGAGCAGCGGCAACCGGCGGGTTTGGCGTATTGACGGCGTTACCTGTCAGTGATCCGGGGCGGGAAGCGACCGAGGCCAGCGAGGTGGACATCGTCGGCCGAACCGGCGTAACCGGGCTGAGCGGAGCAGGCGTCTGGCCTGGAATGGCAACGGGCGCGAGCTTGCCTGGCCAGGAGACCTCCCGGTTTGCAAACAGCGCAATCGCAACCAGTGCAAGCGCCGCCGCGCCCCCGGCGGCGATCGGTCCTCGCGATCCGAATTTGCCGCCGACACCGACACCGGTATCGAACACCTCGCGTGCTGCGACATCGACGGTTGCCAGATCGACCTGGTGCCGACCCCGCGCGTAGGTACCCAGCAGTACCCGATCGCACAGCAAGTTGATCCGCCGCGGCACGCCACGCGCGCGTGCGTGGATGCGGCGCATGACGCGGCCGCTGAAGGGCGACACCTGCGTCAATCCGGCAACCGACAATCGGTGGGCGATGTAATGCGTCGTCTCCTCTTCGGTCAAGGCGCCGAGGTGGAACCGGGCGATCACGCGTTGCGCAAGCTGCTCCAGTTCAGGTCGCGCCAGCATGCCGCGCAGCTCCGGCTGGCCGATCAGAATGATCTGCAACAACTTGCGCTCGTTGGTTTCCAGGTTCGTCAGCAAGCGCAATTGTTCCAGCACATCCGCCGACAGATTCTGTGCCTCGTCGATGATCAGGATGTTGTTGCGCAAGGCCGCGTGGGCTGCCAAAAGGAAAGCATTCAGCGGATCGATGAAATCCTTGACGCTTGCCTGCGCATCGGTCCGACGCGGAACCGAAACACCGAATTCATCGCAGACCGATTGCAGCAACTCGATCACGCTCTGCTTCGGATTGAATACATAAGCGACGTTGCATTGTTCCGGCATCTGCTCCAGAAACAAGCGGCAGACCGTGGTCTTGCCAGCGCCGATTTCGCCGGTCAGCAACACGAAGCCGCCGCCGCCGTCGAGCCCATACAGCAGATGCGCCAGCGCCTCGCGATGCCGTTCGCTCATGAACAGGTAACGCGGATCGGGTGCGATCGAAAACGGCGCCTGGGCAAGGCCGAAGAAGCGGGTATACATGGGGGCGAAGGCTAGCATAAAGCGTCGAAGCGATACACTGCGCAGGATCGCCCTTCCAACATCACTTTTGACACGTGACTCAATGACATTTGCTTCCCTTGGCCTGATCGACCCGCTCGTGCAACAGGTAACGACGCTCGGCTACCCGACACCGACGCCGATCCAGACCCGCGCCATTCCGGCCATCCTTGCTGGCCGGGACCTGATGGCGGCGGCACAAACCGGCACCGGCAAGACAGCGGCCTTCCTGCTGCCCTTGCTGCAACAACTGGTGATGAACGGTCCGCAGGTTAGTGCCAACAGCGTACGGGTGCTGATCCTGGCCCCGACCCGGGAATTGGCCGGACAGATCCATGCCAGCGTCGAAACCTACGGCGGACATCTGCCACTGCGCTTCGGTGTGGCATTCGGCGGCGTCAGCATCAATCCGCAGATGATGAAGCTGCGCAAGGGTCTCGACCTGCTGGTGGCCACGCCGGGCCGACTGCTCGACCTCCACCAGCAAAATGCGGTGCGCTTCGATCAACTCCATTGCCTGGTGCTGGATGAGGCCGACCGCATGCTCGATCTCGGCTTCGCCCGTGAAATCGACGTGGTGCTGGCGGCGCTGCCGAAGACGCGCCAGACGCTGCTGTTTTCCGCAACGTTCTCCGAGCCGATCCGGGCGCTCGCGGCGACGCTTCTGCGCGATCCGCTGATCATTGAAGTCAGTGCGCCGAACACGACTGTCAAGGCGGTGCGCCAGACAGTCATTACGGTAGACAAGAAGCGCAAGCCCGAGCTGTTCATGCATCTGCTGAAAAAGCATCGCTGGCAACAGGTTCTGGTATTCGTGCGTACGAAAAAAGGCGTTGATCAGCTGGTTGCGACTCTGGCGCAGTCGGGCATTCCGGCCGAGGCGATCCACGGCGATCGTCCGCAACCGGCGCGCTTGCGGGCGCTGGCACGGTTCAAGGCGGGGGAGGTGCCGATCCTGGTCGCCACCGATGTCGCTGCGCGTGGGCTCGACATCGACGCGCTGCCGCAGGTGGTGCATTTTGATCTGCCGATCGTGGCCGAGGATTACATCCATCGTACCGGGCGCACCGGGCGGGCCGGCGCCAGCGGCCAGGCGGTGGCGCTGGTGGCTGCCGACGAGGTGGCGCTGCTGTCGGCCATCGAAACGTTGACGCGGCAAACCCTGCCCCGCATCGATGAACCCGGTTTCCTGCCTGACCACCGGGTGCCGGACACCGATGGCGCCGGCCTGATCGTGAAGAAGCCGAAAAAACCGAAGAAGCCGAAGTTGGCGGGCGCCTCTGCAGCCGTTGCTGGCATGCCTGCCAGATCATCGACGCCAGGCAGGCGGATCAAGACAGGCGCCCCAGGTGAGTCAAACAAGCCAGGGAAATCAGGCGGAGCAGGAAACTTGGTAAAACCCGTGAAGGCTGCACAGCCTGTGAAGCCTGTGAAGCCTGTGAAACCTGTGAAGCCAGTCGCATCAACCACCGCGTCGAAGCGCGCCCGATAGCTTTGCAGCAGCGGGGGCATCCATTCCAGCAGACGACCCACTTACCGAAAAGTCACCACCGGCCCCGTGCCCTGCCCGGTCGCCCGACGGATGTCGGCTTCATCCGTCAGGGTGCGGCCGGGGGTGGACGGTACCGGCCCGTAGCCTGCCGAGGATGTCTGCGCACGGCGGCCGATGCCGAGTTGATTCACCAGTTCCTGGTAAGCGCTCTCGGCAAGGCTGCGGGAGGTCTCCTGCATCACCTTGCCGCGATTGAGGACAACCTGGTCGCCGTTGCGCGAGACGATCTTCGTATCCTGCCCGGAGCCGCTTGCGCTGAAGGCCGCCTTGACCTCATAGGTGCGGGTATTGATGAGACTGAAATCTGCCACCAGGTCCAGGCTCAGGTTGACCGTGCTGGAACTGCCCATCGTCAGCGGCATCGATTCCTGCCGGAAGGCGATGTTGCTGACCGATCCGAACAGGACATAATCCGCGCCGGGATAATCACCCTGCTTGATGCGGCCGATGATGTCGTGGATGCGATCGGTCGGCCGCCCGACGTAGGGCCGCGCCTGCACCAGGCGCAGGCGTCCGTCTTTCAGGAGCGCGCCCTTCAGGTCGGCGGTGTAGGTACGCAGTTCGCCGCGGTCGATGTAGGTGAAGGTCTGCTCGGTGGCGTGATAGGTATTTTCCGTGGTGGAGCGAACCTGGCCATGCGCGGCCCGGCCGAAATCGGTTTCGACCTCGCCGTGCCGGGCCGTCAAGCTGCTGTGGCTGCTGGCGTCAACGGTGCGGAAATACTGGCTGACCTTCTCTTCATATGTCAGGTCGGTCACGGCGATCTTCGGTTCGGCCGCTGCCTGCGCCGCTGGCAGCGGCCACGACATGATCGACAGGATAGCGGCAAATACCATTGCGCCAGTCTGCAATGACGAGGCGAGACGGTGGCGCTGGAGAGGATATCGGGTGGTCATGGATTACCTTTCTACGTTCTGCAAATGGTCGGGCGCATCGGTGCCAGGAAACCGTCGGGTGTCTGTTCGGGTCGGGGCCGAAGGATGGCCAGGATCAACGGCTGGACGTCTTGCGAATTTCCTTCTCCTCCTGCCATTCGATCGAGCCATCCTCGACGTCATACAGTTTCAGGGTCATCTTGTAGAAGACATCCTTGGTCGCGTTGTTCTGCTTGACGATCGAGACGATCTCGCCTTCGAGGGTGTACTTGGCCGCGCTCATGCGGCCGATCTGTGCCTTGCCCTGCGCCTTGTAGAGACCACTCTGGTTTTGCCGCTGCAGCTCGTCCACGCCCGCCTGCATTTCATCATTGCTGCGAGCGAACTTCACCTTGCGGCTCTTCACCAGCGCCGTCTGGATCGAATTCATGATCGACTTGGTGTCGATGTACTCACTGGTCTTGTTGCGTACCGTGGAAAGCGTCAAGGTCGGCCGGTTCGCCAGGACCGGATCCTCCAGCAGCGAGCCGACCATTTTTTCGGCGATCATCTGCAGGTCGGTGGAGCCGAATTCATTGGTCACCGTTTCCACTGCCTTGTTGTCGCCGTAGCTGACCTGGCGCGCAAAGCTCACCGTTGGCTGCGACAGGACAGCCGGGCAGCCCTGCAGGAGCAGCGTGGCAGAGGCCGCCGCAGCGAGGCACAGGAGACGCGAAATGACTGAAAACGCATGCATGGATTTCTCCGGAAGTCAGGGAAAAAGGTGGTGTGGATATAACGCGTGCAACAGATGCAATCGGTGCAACCGGACTGACCCTGGCAGACAGACGACGCCAGGCTGCCCGTCGGCCAACCGTGGCGACTGCCCGGATCAACGACGTTCGGCGCTCATTTCAATCTGAAAATCGGTGGCCTGCGGACCGTAGGCGGTACCCTTCAGGTATTGCGTCTGCAAGCCAAGAAACACCAGCGGCTTCCAGACATCGCCATCGCCGACCTGCATGCCGTTCGCATCGATCCAGCGGAAGCGGTAATAGAGCCGCAAATCCCGGGTTTGCGTGTTGGTGACTTCGGCCTGAACCACCAGAATATCGTTGCGCCTCTGGGCGCGCAGGTCAATTGCCTGCAGTCCTTGCAACTCGCCACGGACGATCAATTTCGTTGCGATTCCGGAGGCGGCCGCCGGCGCAACCGGCAGGTCGGGGCTGGCCATGACAGCGGTAGAAACAATCAGCAAGAAAATGCTGCTGCACAGGTTGGCAAGACGACCCGGGGGACAGGAATGAAATTGGCGCATGGCAGGGTCCGTGAAGGTTCAATGCGGTTGGATGGCAGCGGCAGGGATGCTGCGTGGAAGCGTGCCCGGCACGGGCGGTGACGCCGGTGCCGAGGCAAGAACACCGCCATCACCAAAATGCACCGGCGTGCCGAAATAGGTCTTGTTGCGGAACACGCGGACCGGCACCAGCATCGTGCGACCGTGTACCTCGATTTGCGTTGTGCCATCGGACTGAGGGCCGATGCGGATGGTGTGCGGCCCCGCCGTGATCGCGCCACGCGCAATGAAGACCCGTCCCGGCAGCGCGCGCCAGAGACGGTCGTCGGCCGCCGGATCGGTTGCGGTGGATACGATATTGCCGATCAGCCCGCCGAAAGGCCCGAGCGACTTGTTGGCCTGGTCCTGCAACAGTCCCTTGCCGAGCGCGCGGGCGGCCGAGCGCAATTGCATGCCGGGCAGCTCATCCTTCAATGCCTTGCGTGCCATCACATTGAAATCTGTGACGAGGGCAGTTGGCAGCACTTGCGTATCGACGCCGATGCGGCCGATCTCAAGCGCCTCGCGATCCGGGTAGATCACCGGATAGGCAAGCGACACGGTGATCAGCCCTTTTCGGGTCGGCACCGGAAAACTCACCTTCTGCGATATCCGCGCCGGCGCATTGCCGGATTCGATGATGAACAGGACGTCAGTGGTGCCACGCGCACGCCGAAACCCGGTCCGGCTGTCAAGGCCGCGCAGGCCCTCCTCCAGCACCGGCAGGTCCGGCCGCAATTCGATTGCCTTGCGATAACCGGGCGCGGCAAGGCCCGGCTCGTTCAACGCTTCATAGACGAAGCCGGCAAGATAATGACTCAGCGCGTTCTGGTAGCCGTTGCGCAGCTTGAGCACTTCCGGATCGTTGAGCGTCTCGACCGGATAACCGTTCAGTTCGCGGGTGCCCGGCTGAATGCCTTTTTCGCGTGCTTCCTGTTCGGCGGCAGCGGTTTCCGTGGCCCGGAAGGCGGCGATCACCGCTTCCCGTTCATGAGTGCGCTTGATGTCGACCCGCGCCGTGTCGAGGTCGCCCAGGTTGATGCGGTCCAGCGCCATGCGGGTCGTCAGCATGACTTTTTCATAGTCCTGTCCTTCGTAGGCACGTGCGGCATCACCGGTAAAAATGGCGCTGACCTGACCCATCAGCATGGCGGGATTGCTCTTTGCCGTCTCTTCCCAGGCGGTGACCTTGCGGTCAGCCAGTTCGAAGGCGCTCAGGCTGTCGCGGTAACGGGCGCCGATGCGCAGCAGTTCGCCTTTTTCCAGATTCAACAGCAGATCGGCCTGGTTGGCGCCGGCGGTGTGGCTGTCGATCTGGCGCAATGCGCTGTCGAGATTGCCCTGGCTGGCGGCTGCCATCGTGGTGCCAAGCCGGCTGTCGTGGGTCGGCCCGGTGGCGCAGGCGGCGAGCAGGACAAACGGGAGCAGAATGCTCGCGCGGAAAACGGGATGTCGGGTCATGAAGAATCGGCTTGAATCAGCTTGAATCGGCTTGGATCGGCGCATCATGCAGTGTGGATTCGGTGGAGAACAACGCACCGCAATCGACCGCATCGACGCCGGGAATGCACGACCAACACTTGCATCAAGGCAGTGTCGGTATCGCGAGGAGTGGCGATTCTGCCATGCTGCGATCGAAGGCAAACCAGAAGTCAGTTGTATTAGCACGACTATTAGTAACGAGCTGATGGTCGGCGCCTGGATATATCCTGAGGACCAGGTTGGGCCGTCGATGACGGGCGAATTCCCGTGCCAGGTATTGCGCCGATGCAATTGGGACCGCATCGTCTTCAGCACCCATGGCGACCCAGATCGGCACATCGTCAGTCAGTGCAAGCAGATCGCTGGTAGGGTCAAGCTGCGCGAGTTCGCACCAGTAGCGCCAGGAATGGCCGGCAATGGTGCGGGATGCGTCAGGTTGCACCGTGCATGCCGCAGCCGTTTTCGCCATGCCGGCGGCGAGCATCATCGGTTTCGCCAATCCGGCAGGCGCGTGCTCCACGTCCGCTCCGGACAATGCCGCCAGTTCGGCTGGCATCGGCATGCCGTGTCGCAGCAACTGCAATCGGTATGCCTGCAGAGGCGGCATGCCGCCGTTGCCGAGCAAGACAACGTGGGTGATGCCGGGCATGGAACGGGCCAGCAACGGTGCAATCTCCGCGCCTTCGGAAACACCGACGATGACGATGCGCGACGGTCGTCGATGCACTGCCACCGCATCGCGCTGCGCGGTAATGAACGCTGCCTGATCGGCAAGCCATTGCGAAGGATGATCGGCCTGGATGAATGCAGGATCGCAACCGAAGCTGCGACCCCAAGTGCTCTCGCCGATGAACCGCTTTTGCAGCATGAAGATGCGCATCGGGCCGGATTCACCCTCGAGCCCCCGGAAGTAGTGCGGTAGGAAATAACGCAAGCTCGTGCAGCCGGACCCGCTGATGAAGAACACGAATGTGTCGACATCCATCACTTCGCCATGCTCGATCGAATCGTCGACCTGCGTGGTGTCGTCGGGCAGTGCTGGCGACAGGCGCTTGTCCAGCCTGTAATACAACGCCTGGGCGCCGTCGAAGAAGCGGAATGTCTGTGGGTCGGGAGCGTGTGCCTGATCGATTGCCGGCGGCAGGAAGCTGCAGGCGCCGAGCAATGTCGCGATGGTCACGACTGCCAGTGCTTGCCACCTCATCGATGCCATCCTGCCCACGGCAGCGACAATCGCACATTGCGTCAAAAACACCGGACGCCTGATTGGCAGGATGTGCATGGAATCGAGATCATCCCGGGCTCGGTGTAGAAGCCAGCAGGGACGGTGAACAGGAAGTTGCCGAGTATGCCAAGCAGCGTG
>JAYTLK010000097.1:0-6993 GCA_043729515.1 Herminiimonas sp. | reverse complement strand
CTTGCGATGCGATCAAGGCACCACCCAGGCCGGGTCCGGCGCGGGTCGCACCCAGGGCATTGCGGGCAGCGTGACAGGCGCTGCAATGGCCCACGCCCTCGACCAGATACGCACCCCGATTCCATTGCACGCTGCGTTCGGGCCGCGCGACATAGGTGCCGGCCCGAAAATACAACGCCCGCCAACCCGCCAGCAGAATCCGCTGGTCATACGGAAATTGCAACGCATGCGACTGGTTCGCCCGCGCAGAGGGCGGTACCGTGCGCATCCAGGCATACAGGGCGTCGCTGTCGGCGCGTGTCATGCGGGTGTAGGAAGTGAAGGGGAACGCCGGATAATAAAAACGCCGCTCCGGTGACTTCCCCTCATGCAGCGCGCGCCAGAAATCATCGGCGCTCCAGGCGCCGATGCCGTGCACCGGATCGGAGGTGATGTTGGGCGTGATGAAGTTGCCGAACGGCGTGTTGATGACGCGTCCGCCGGCAAACGGCGCCTCACCACGCGCCGAGTGACATGCCATGCAATTGGCGGCGCGGGCGAGCATGGCGCCGGTACGCAACTGCTGCGCCGGATCCGGGACGCCGACGGCACCCGCAGACATTCCCGCGCCTCCAGGCACGACGCCATCTTCGGCATACCGTTCCACCAGATAGACGCCGACGGCGGCCGCCACGACCATGGCAGGCAGGAGCGGCCACCACCGCTTCCAGCGCGCAGCTGCGGTGCTGCGCGGCCGACGAACGGACGGCGACTCTGGCGGCGTCATGGCAGGCGGGGCGCCGTTCATCGCGCCGCTGTCGTACGCACGATGCTGCCGCAGTCGAGTGGCAGCTGCGGCGCGGCGGGTAAGGGCGGAGCGGCCGGTGCCGAATCGCGCGGTACCGGTTGCGCCGCAAGCCAGGCGGCGACCGCGCCGACATCGGCCAGCGACAGGCGCCCGGCGATGGTTGCCATGCAGTCGGGCGCAGCGGCATGCCGGCTGCCATTGCGCCAGGCGCCGAGCTGGGCGCTGATGTAGTCGCGCGGCAGCCCGAGCAGACCAGGCACGGCCGGCACCACGCCGGTCAATGCCGCACCGTGACAGGCGACGCAGGCCGGCACCTGGCCCGCGGAGTCACCCTTGTGGACCAACTGCGCGCCGCGATCCAGCACCGCCTGGCTGACCATGGCGGGCCGGGGCAGCGGATAGGGCGGGTGCAGGGCCGCAAAATAATCGGCGATTTCCTGCAGATAGGCATCCGACTGATGCTGGACCATGTAGATCATCAACGGATACTGACGTCGGCCATCCCGAAAATTGCGCAACTGGTTCATCAGGTAACCGGCCGGCTTGCCGGCAATCCGGGGATAGTAGCCATCGCTGGCGGCGCGGCCTTCCTTGCCATGGCAGGCGGTACAGGCGATCAGCCGCTGTGCCAGCGTATCGGGCACGCGTGGCGCGCCTGGAGGCGAGGCTGCCGTCGAAAGTGCCGCTGGAGTCGCCGGGGAAGTCATTGTCGTTGCCGAAGTCGCCGCCGAAGTCGCTGTTGAAATACCCACCGAAGCGAGCGGCACGGGTCCGCCCGCCAGCGCAACCATCGGCGCAGCAGCCAGCGCGAGCGCGCCGAATCGCTTGCCGAGCCGACGCCGCCAGCCAGGCGTCATGCGACACCGCGCCAGTTTCACGGATAAAACACCGGTTTGCCGAGCGTGCCGGGGAAGGGGATCGATTCGGTCTCGCCCGGCACTGCCGGAAAACGTCCGGCCTGCCAGTCCAGTGCGGCGCGGTCGAGCCGTTCCTGGTCGCTGGCGACAAAATTCCAGCTGATCGCGCGCGGGCCGTCGAGCCGGTCGCCGCCCAGCAGCACGAACCGGGCCGCCTCGCCTGCCTGCAGCGTGGCCGTCACACCCTCCACCAGCACCACCAGCATGCCGGCTGCATGGTTGACGCCATCGATGACGATGCTGCCACTGACGATCTGCACGCCGCGCTCGTCATAGTCGGGTGGCACTGTCACGGTGGCCCCGGCCTCCAGTGCCACATCCACGAAGAACAACCGGGAGCGCAGCGGTACCGGCGAGGTCTGCCCGAAAAACCGGCCGGCAACGATCGTCATCCGCGCGCCCGCACGCACGATGGTTGGTAGTTGCGCCGCGCTGAAATGCGCGAAGGCCGGGTCGCATTCCTGCTCTGCCCGCGGCAAGCCGACCCAGCATTGCAGGCCGAACAGGGACGCGCCATCGGCGCGGTGTTGCGGCGCCGTCCGTTCGGAATGCACGATGCCGCTCCCGGCCGTCATCCAGTTGAGCTCGCCGGGGCGGATCGCAAGCACCGTGCCCAGGCTGTCACGGTGCAGGATCTCGCCCTCGAACAGATAGGTGAGGGTGGCCAGGCCGATGTGGGGATGCGGCCGCACATCCAGGCCGGCGCCGGGCGCGAAACGGTGCGGCCCCATCTGGTCGAGAAAAACAAACGGGCCGAGCATGCGTTGCTGCGCATGCGGCAGGGCGCGGCGCACCGTGAACCCTTCACCCAGGTCACGTTGCGGTGGATCGATGACGCGCGCGATGGCGCCGGGAGTGTCTTGCATGGAATGTCGCCCTTGAGGCGCCTGTGCAGTGCGAGCAGTTCAATGACTGACCCGTCACTATGCCATCGGTTCGATGTCGCTGCTTGCCGATTGGATCAGGCTGTGGGCGTGACCGGCATGCGGGCAGGCTTTCCGATGCGATCACGTCAGCACGTCGGCACGTCAGCACGCGGCGATGCGATAGTGGTAGCGATACGCTACCTCGAAACCCAGGCTGCGATACAGGGCAAGGGCCGGCACATTGTCTGCCACCACTTGCAGATAGACATGGGTGGCGCCCTGCAGGCGGCCCCAGGCCATGAGGTGCATCATCAACCGACGGGCAGCGCCCTGACGCCGCGCCGACGGATGGACGACGATGTCGAACAGACCCAGCAGGTGACGCTCGACGACGCCCATGCCGAACGCCACCGGCGCCTCCGGCGGACCGCTGCGGGCGAAACCGCAGGGCATGGCGATGGCGTCGAGCAGGCGGTCGTGCAAGCCGCGTGCTGCCGGCGGGACGGCGGCCGCCTGCGCATAACCGTGTCGCCAGATCGCATCGGCATGGGGCGCCACGACGCCGTCATCGACCAAGCCGGTCGTGGGCAGGGGCGCCTGCAGCACCAGCGTCTCGCCGGTGCGACTGTAGCCGGCCGCTGCCAGTTCGCCGTCAGCGGCCGGGCCTGCCAGGGGCGACAAGCGAAAGATCGCCGGCTGACCGTGGCGGGCATAAAACCGTTCGGCCAGCTTGCGGGTGTCGGCAAACGATCCGCTCGGACACAGCGCATTGGCGGAATTGGCGCGTTTGGTGTAGCCCTCCGACAGGCGCAGCACCCAGCCGTTGCAGGTTGCGATCCGCTGCGCCGGCCAGGCATTGAAGGCACATTCCTCCAGTGTGCGCACGGCCGCCAGGTCGAGCGGCGGCTTGCCAAGGGCCAGGTTAAAGAATGGCCACATCGGACTTCGCTCGACGACAACACGGCCTCGGCCGCCCGCCACGCGCGCTAGAACGCGACATACGGCCCCACGCCACCGGGCGTGCTGCGCCCCTCCACGGCCGTGAAGACGGTGCGACCGAAAAAGAATGGCAGGCCGAGATCGACGGTGGTGCCATCGAAGCCGGTTCCTCCCAAAAAAGGCGCGACGGCATACTCCGGATGCGCCTTGAACTGCGTGTCGGCATTGGTCACCGTCAGGGTTTGTGCGACGCGCACGCCGTTCCTGCCCTGCACCACGGCGTCGAACGACTGCGGTGTGGTCGGACAATAGAATTTCGAATCGCAGATCGGTGTGCCCGGAGACGGAAAAAACAGGCCGTTCGAACCGCTGTCGAGAAAACTGGTGGGATAGACCCTGCCATCGATGCTGATCGCCAGCGAACCCGTGCCCGGATCGACCGTCAGGACCCGGGCCGTGCCCAGGGCGTTGTTGCTCTGGGTGCCGATGCCGAAGATCAGGCTGCCGGTCAGGCTGACGGTGCCTTCCGCCGGCGGCGTCGGCAGGCGCAGCACGATGCCGTTGTTGTCCTTGGCCAGCAGCGTCACCGGTTGGCGCACCTGCAGCGCGGTCGCCGCGCTGGTGCTGCTGCAGCCCGCCATGCCGCACGCATAATAAAAGCCGCTGGCCGCACTCTGGGCGCAGCCGGCGCCGCAATCCTCCTGGGAGTGACCAAGGCCGAGAACACCGTTGGCACCAAATTCAGTCACCGTGTTCTCCGACGGACCGGTGGCCGAGCAGGCGCTTGGCACCGTCGGAAACGCCGGGTCGCCGATGAGTTGGATCGGCAGGCTGGCAATCGTCTCTCCGCCCAGCTTGATGCCGGCCAGGCGCACCGGTCCCCAGCTGTAGCCGTCGGCAAACTGGGTGCATTCGACCAGCGCATTGCCGTTGGCTGCAGGCTGCGCCGGCAGGCTCTGGCGCAGCGCCGCCGGCACGGCCGACGACAACAGGCGCAGGCCGCTCGAGCCGGTATCGACCAGGACATGATCGATGACGGCGCAGCCACTGCTGGCGTTGGGAGGACATACCGTCACCGACGTGAAAAGCGCATTGACGGCATTGGCCGGCCCGGCGTCGACCGTGACTTCCTGGACATTGGTCAGCGCCGGTGACGATGGCACATTGGCGCCGGCGCCGGCATTGCCGCCGCCTGCGCTGCCACCGGAGTCCGAACCGCCGCCGCAGGCGCCCAGCAGGGCCAGCGCGCCGGCCGCCAGCCAGTGCAAAAACCGCTTGCGCACCGGCCGCATCTCAGCGCAACCCATCGATGGCCACGCCCGAGGGCACCAGCGAGCTCAGGTAAGCACGGCCGCTGAAGGCCCGCATGCGTCCCGACGACTGCACCACCAGGTCACCGCGGGTGAGCGTGCGGTGGGCGTGCGCCCGCGGGCCGCTCGCAGGCGGCGCCGCGTAGATCGCGAAATTTTCTCCTAATAATTGTCGCAGGTCCGGCATCGTCGGACCAGACCAGGCGACGGCAAACACACGCCCATCGGCTGCGGCGAATTCGCGCACCACGGTGCCCGATGGCGTGGCGATTTCATGCACGGTGTAGGCCGACGGGAAGGTACCCGGCGAGAGCTCGGCGCCGTTGTTGCCGGGAACCGATGGCGTCTGCGCTGCGCCGGCCGGTATCTGCCGCTGGGTTTTTGCAACGATTGCCGGCGCTGCCATGCCGATGCGGGCCTGGTCACGGGCAATCGAATCGATGTCGCCGCCAAGGGCCGCCTCCGCGCCAGGCGCCAGGCTGCAGGCCGTCAGGGCAAATCCGGCAAGGCGCGCCCGGCGCAGGAAAGTCGGAGTGGTCGCAATATGCATGGTTTCCTGTCACAGGGAAATGATCGGTGGAAGAAGGCTGCCGGGCCGGCAAAAATCAGGGCGGGGTCAACGCGCCCGCACATCGCGCGGCCCACAATGCAGCGGCATCGCGCAGGCATGCCCGGTCGCAGCCAAAAGGATCATATGCCGAAAATGCCCGGGTTTTCACGAGAAGCGCGATACCGATGATCGATTTGCCGCATCGTTGCTACAAAAATATGCCGTAGCCGGTAACGAATTGCAGCCGCCAACGCCTCTCGTTGCAGGGAAATTGATACTATTTAGAAAGTTTATGAATCACTCGACTACATAGGATCTCGCCGCATGACACGTCGTCGCATTGTATTTGCCTGTCTGTTTGGCCTGGGCCTGGCCGGTCCGATGGGTGCCATGCCGGCACTTGCCGCCGGACGGGCAATGACGATCGACGACACCTCCCGCTTTCTTGCCGTTGACGAAGCCCGGCTCTCGCCCGATGGCCGCTGGGTGGCGTACACCGTCAAATCGACCGACGTCGCCAAGGACAAGGCGCTGACTGACCTGTGGATGAGCAGCCGCGACGGTTCGCAGCAGGTACGCCTGACGACATCGGGCGACGTGAAAGGCGCTCTGGCCTGGCGCCCGGATGGCCAGATGCTGACCTTTCTGGCGGCGCGCGGCACTGACGACGACAAGAAAAAGGGCCCGCAACTCTGGCAGCTCGACCGCCGTGGCGGCGAGGCGCAAAAAATGACGGATGTGCCCGGCAGCGTTGCCAGCTATGCCTGGTCGCCCGACGGTCGTCAGATCGTGCTGGCAGTCGACGATGCCGATCCCCGCGAGAGTCCGGACAAGATCGCCGGCTGGGAGCGTAAAACCGAGCCGCCACTGGTGATCGACGGCTTCCGTTTCAAGCACGACATGGATGGCTATCTGCGTGGTCTGCATACGCACCTGTTTCTGTTCGACCCGGTCAGCCGCGCCGCCACGCGCCTGACCAAGGGCAAAACGAGCGAATCGGCGCCGGCCTGGTCGCCTGATGCCCGCCGCATCGCGTTCATGAGCAACCGCGCAGCCGACCCGGACCGCACCGAAGAGACCAGTGTGATCGTCATGGATGCGGCGGCCGGCGCCGCCGAGCGCATTCTCGCCACCGGTACGGCCGAAGAAGATGCGACCCCGGCCTGGAGTCCGGACGGGCGCTGGATCGCGTTCTCCAGAGGAGATGCGGACCGGTTTTCTGCTTACCAGTTGTATCGGCTGGCGATCGTGCCCACGGAGGGCGGCGCCACCACGATCGTGACGCGCAACCTGGACCGGGCAGTGCGCGCGCCGTTCATCTGGAGCGCCGACAGCAGCCGCGTGACATTGACCGTCGACGACGACCGCGCATCCCATGTCGCGCAGGTGGCCATCTCCGACGGCGCCGTCACGGCCTTGACGGGCGGGCGGCGAACCGTCGACGGTTTGTCAGGCGGCCCGGATGGCGACCTGAGCTTCATCGGCTCCAGCGCCAGCCAGGCCGGCGAAGTGCATGTGCTGGCCCATGGCAGCACGCAGCGCATCACTCGCCACAACGACGCCTGGCTTGCCGACATGCGTCTTGGTCATGTGTCCGACTTCACGTCTCGCAGCAGCGACGGCG